>CAUJFR010000164.1 GCA_963169885.1 Bacteroidota bacterium | reverse complement strand
GAAATGCAGGGCCAAGTCCATCCTGCTTTTTAAAGACAAAAATCTGCCGGAAGAAATCAAGCAGCTCTATTTTGCAGAACTGCCCGGTAACAAACTGGTGATGATTCCCATGGATGCAGATGGAATCAAAGAGAAATTACCAGACTACAATACCGAGATCACGGCGATCCTTAAGAAAGAGCATATTAAACTGAAGAACGAAAATAAACTGGCTGAATTATTCGTACACCTGAATAATAATCAGCAATAATTTCATTTGCAGATCTATAAAAAGAAAGGCTGCCTTTTTTAATAGGGCAGCCTTTCTTTTTTATTTGGGTCTGTTAACCGAGTAATGTCGACACCGTAATCTTTTCCTTCATCATTTCCCGGATGTTGCTGGCAATACCTTCCGCATCATAGCCACATTCACGGATCAGTTCTTTAGGGGTGCCATGCTCAACCAGCCGGTCGGGTATGCCCAGGATCCGCACTTCGTTTTTGTAACCATGGCGGTTCATAAATTCCAGGATCGCACTGCCAAAGCCTCCTTCAACAGTACCATCTTCCACCGTCAGCAGTTTTTCATAACGCTGGCAGGCTTCATGCAGGATTGCTTCATCCAGTGGTTTGGCAAAGCGCATATCGTAATGACCCGGATTCAATCCGTCGTTTTTCAGGTCACGTATGGCCGCCGCGGCAAAATTACCGGGATGACCAAAGGAAAGAACCGCGATATCCTGTCCGTCCCGGAGTTTACGTCCCTTGCCGATTTCAATTTCTTTCATCGGGGTCTTCCAGTCAGGCATCATGCCTTCTCCACGGGGGTAACGGATCACCACGGGTAGTTTGGTGGATTCCAGCTGGGCCGTATACATCAGGTTACGCAGTTCACTTTCATTCATGGGTGAACAGATCACCAGGTTGGGAATACAACGGAAATAAGCAATATCATAACAGCCGTGATGGGTGGGGCCATCATCGCCTACCAGTCCGGCGCGGTCAAGACAAAAGACAACCGGTAATTTCTGGATTGCCACATCATGTACCACGGAATCGAAAGCCCGCTGCATGAAAGAAGAGTAGATATTACAGAATACTTTGAGTCCCTGGGTCGCCATACCGGCACTGAGGGTCACGGCATGTTGTTCGGCAATACCCACATCGAATGCACGGTCCGGCATTTTCTCCATCATGAATTTCAGTGAAGAGCCGGAAGGCATGGCAGGGGTGATGCCGAAAATTTTATCATTCTGTTCCGCCAGTTCAATCATGGTATGACCAAACACATCCTGGTATTTGGGAGGCTGGGGAATGTCAAATTTCTTTTTCTGGATCTCTCCGGTGAGTTTATCAAATAAACCGGGCGCATGCCACTTGGTCTGGTCCTGTTCGGCGAGTGCATAGCCTTTGCCTTTGGTAGTGATCACGTGCAGGATCTTGGGACCGGGTATTTCACGCAGATCGCGGAGGGTATCCACCAGCTTGGCTACATTATGGCCGTCGATCGGGCCAAAATAACGAAGGTTCAGGGCTTCAAAAAGATTGGCACTGCTGCTGACCATTCCCTTCATTCCTTCAATCAGTTTATGGGCCATGGCCCGGGAGAAATTTTTACCCACGGGCAATTTCCCCATCAGTTTCCACACATCGTCTTTTACTTTGTTATAGGTAGGAGAGGTGGAAATATCGGTGAGGTACTCTTTCAGTGCACCTACATTCGGGTCAATGCCGATTCCGTTATCATTCAGGATGATCAGCATATCGGAGTCCGCGACACCCGCATGGTTCATGCCTTCGAAAGCCAGACCGGCGGTCATGGAACCATCCCCGATTACGGCGACTACTTTACGGTCTTTTTCGCCTTTGTATTTAGCCGCCATGGCCATACCCAGGGCTGCTGAAATAGAGGTAGAAGAGTGTCCTACCCCGAATGTATCATATTCGCTTTCGCTTCTTTTGGGAAAACCGCTCAGTCCTTTGTATTTACGGTTGCTGGGAAAATTGTCACGGCGGCCGGTCAGGATCTTATGGCCGTAAGCCTGGTGACCTACGTCCCAAACCAGCTGGTCATACGGCGTATGGTATACATAATGCAGGGCCGTGGTCAGTTCCACCACCCCCAGACTGGCCCCAAAATGGCCGCCATGCACACTCACCACATCAATGATATACTGACGCAGTTCATCGCAGAGCTGGTGAAGTTTTTCCCGGGGCAGCTTTTTTAAGTCATCCGGAGAATCAATAGTTTGTAACAGAGGGCCAGGAGTGATTTGCATGGGTTCACATTTGGTGCTGTAAAAGTACTCTTTTCCTTCAGATCGTCATAATGGCCGTTTGAGGGAAAGGGTGTTTAACAATATTTTGCCTGAAAGGTTTACCTGGTTAAACGGGTTTTTCCGGCCCACTTACAGGCATTATCCGCCACTGATATATTAAATAGGGGTTTAAAGTGACCGTTTTCTTTAGATTTGTAGCAAATGTGGTTTGCTAATTCAAGGTACTGGTTATTTCAGGCAGTGGGCTGGGGCGGGTTTACCCTGATCAGTATCTTCTTTGCCTATTCCTTTGATCAGCTCAATACGAGTGAGCAGCTGACCCAGGTATTTGGGCGGTTGGGGATATTTGTGATCCTGGGGATCATGCTCAGTCACCTGATGCGTTCCCTGATCCTGAATGTGGATCTGCTGCAGAAAAAACTGGAACGCCAGTTTTTATATTTCCTGCTTATCACCCTTTTGTTTTCCGTGATTGGTTCACTGA
>CAUJFR010000163.1 GCA_963169885.1 Bacteroidota bacterium | reverse complement strand
CGGACTGCCCGTCAGCAAGGAATTCCCAAACTGATACAGGCCAGTGATATCCGCTCACTCATCCATAGTCACAGTAACTGGAGTGATGGCAGCAACACCCTCGAAGAAATGGCCGCGGAATGTATAAAGCGGGGATGGGAATACATGGTTATATCGGATCACTCACAAACTGCTTTTTATGCCAACGGACTTAAAGAAGACCGGATCCGTGAACAGCATCGCCAGATCGATCAGCTCAACAGTCAGCTCGCCCCTTTCCGCATTTTTAAAAGCATCGAAAGCGATATCCTGAATGATGGTAGCCTTGATTATCCGGAAGAAGTATTGAAAACCTTTGATCTTGTGATCGCTTCTGTACACAGTAACCTCGGCATGAACGAGGAGAAGGCCAATGCGCGGCTGATTAAAGCCATTGAAAATCCATACACCCGAATCCTTGGTCACATGACCGGGCGACTGCTATTGAGCCGTAATGGCTATCCGGTGGATCACCGGCTCATCATAGATGCCTGTGAGGCAAACAAGGTAGTCATTGAACTGAATGCTCACCCGCGCCGGCTTGATATTGACTGGCGTTGGATCTCTTACGCCCTTGAAAAAGAGGTCCTGCTTTCCATTAACCCGGATGCACATGCCCTGGAAGGATTTAACGACGTGAAATATGGTGTACTTGCCGCGCAGAAAGGCGGACTGACCGCCAAAAACAACCTGAGCAGTTTCAGTCTGCCCGAATTTGAAGCCTTTCTCCGGAATAAATAAAATAGCCTTCCCTGTTTTCACCGGCGAGATGAATTGCGCCTTAAATTCATGGTATGAAACAAATCTCACTGCTCCTGGTCATCAGCACGCTGCTTTTTGCCTGTACTCAAAAACAGCCAGCGGATCTTCTCGTATACAACGCTACTATTTATACGGTAGACAGTGCTTTCAGCACCGCTGAAGCCATGGTGATCAAAGAAGGAAAGATTCTCGCCACCGGCAGCCTTGGTGATCTTGAAAAAGAATTCGAATCGACTGAAAAACTGGATGCCGGCGGTAAGTTTATTTATCCCGGTTTTATTGATGCACATGCTCATTTTGTTGGATATGGACTGAGTCTGCAGACCGTAGATCTCAGTGGTACCAAAAGCTGGGAGGAATGCCTCGATCGGGTTAAATCCTTTGCTGCCGCCAACAAAGAGGGATGGATTACCGGTAGGGGCTGGGATCAGAATGACTGGGCCATGAAAGAATTTCCCAATAATGAATCACTGGACACGCTTTTTCCGGACCGTCCGGTACTGCTGACCCGCATCGATGGACATGCTGCGGTGGCTAATCAGGTGGCCCTTGACCTCGCAGGAGTAAAAGCTGGTGATACACTAACCGGTGGCGAAGTGGAAGAAATGGAAGGCAGTCTGACCGGCATACTCATCGACAATGCAGTTGATCTGGTGAGTAAAAAAATTCCGGCAAGTACTGCAGAACAATTCAAAAAAGCATTGCAGGCCGCCCAGCAAAATTGTTTTGCCATGGGACTGACCACCATTGATGATTGTGGCCTGAGTTATACATCCGTGGAACAGATAAAAGAATTGCAGGCAGCCGGTGATCTTAAAATGCGGTTGTATGTGATGCTGAGTGATGAAAAAGCCAATTATGATTTTGCAAAGAAAAACGGACCGATAAAAACAGAACGGCTGAATGTGCGCAGTTTTAAAGTATATGGTGATGGTGCCCTCGGTTCAAGAGGTGCCTGCCTGCTGAATCCTTATCATGATAAACCCGGACATTATGGTTTCCTGCTGAGTGCAGCTGCCCATTTTGATTCAGTAGCCAGCTGGCTGATCGAACAACGCTGGCAAATGTGTACCCATGCCATTGGGGATAGTGGCAACCGCACCCTGCTGAATACTTATGCAAAATACCTGAAAGGGAAAAATGATCTGCGCTGGCGGATCGAACATGCACAGGTGGTGAATCAAAATGACTTTGATTTATTCGGTCAATACTCCATCATTCCCTCCATACAACCCACCCATGCCACCAGTGATATGTATTGGGCCGGTGACCGGCTGGGTGCAGATCGGGTAAAAGGCGCTTATGCTTACCAGCAGTTATTACAACAAAACGGATGGCTTCCCCTTGGTACGGATTTTCCGGTAGAAGATATCTCTACGTTTAAAACATTTTATGCTGCCGTGGTCAGAAAAGATTCAAAAGGATGGCCCGATGCCGGCTATCAGATGGAAAATGCATTAACCCGTGAACAGGCATTACGTGGCATGACCATCTGGGCCGCCCGTTCCAACTTTGAAGAAAATGAGAAAGGAAGCCTGGAGAAAGGCAAACTCGCCGATTTCGTGATCCTGGATGCCGATCTGATGAAGGTGGCGCCTGAATATTTGTTAGGAGTGAAAGTGATCAAGACATATTTGGGAGGTGAACAGGTGTTCAGTAAGTAGTTTACAAGTTGAAAGGTTGACAGGTTTATAAGGGTATGCTCTCACTTGTTAACCTGTAAACCTGTTAACTTATCAACCAATCCAGGACAGCCATTCCCGTATAGGCAAAAATGCTTAAATTTGCACCCATGAGCTGGACCGAAAAACGGGTGGTGAAAGTAGCCGTCCTCGACCTCTATGAAGGCGCCGCCAACCAGGGCATGCGTTGTATCCGTAACATCCTCATCGAATGGGCGGAGAAGAATGACCTTCTTCTCTATGCCAAAGAATATGATGTCCGCCTGAAAAATGAATTGCCCGATACTTCTTACGATCTTTATATTTCGAGTGGTGGTCCCGGTGACCCCCTGACCAGCCGGTATGATGATTGGGATATTTCCTGGTGCCGCTGGCTGGATAAAATGCACCGGTGGAATGAAAATCCGGATAACCACGTAAAGAAACATATCTTTTTTATCTGCCATTCCTTCCAGCTCGCCAGCCGCTTCTTTAATGCGGGTGTTGTGTGTAAACGTAAGTCCACCTCCTTTGGTGTATTCCCTATTCATATGCTGCATTCCGGCAAGGAAGAACGTGTGTTTGACGGATTGAAAGATCCTTTCTATGCGGTAGACAGCCGTGACTACCAGGTCATTCAGCCGCATCACAGTCTGCTCAATGAAATGGGTGCGTCCATACTTTGTATTGAGAAAAGCCGGCCCCATGTACCGTATGAAAGAGCCATTATGGGTATCCGCTTTAATGACTATATGATCGGCACCCAGTTTCATCCGGAAGCCGATGCATCAGGTATGAGTATGTACCTGCAACGGGAAGACAAAAAAACCACGGTGATCGAAAATCATGGCGAAGAAAAATGGCAGAACATGCTGGAGCACCTGGATGATCCGGATAAGATCGTCTGGACCAGCTCACATATCCTGCCCAATTTTCTGAATCATGCCGTCGGGCAATTGCTGGCCGTACCTGCATAGAAAGCCGGTACATAATTTTGCCGCCCCGGACGCAATCCTTAACTTCCATACGTAAACTAAACACTATGGTGCCATCAATCCGGGAGGCGTACAATGCTGCATTTACTCCTGAGAAATACGAAGCCTTTTTAAAAGACCTGCATAGTGCCTGGCCCGGACAGATTGATTTCCGGGTGGCAGAAACGCCCATTTTTATTCCCCGTGACTTCACCAATAAAGTCATTGATGCCTGTGAAAATATCGTGGACATCATCATTGATCCCAAATTCAAAGAACTGACCCGGAACGCCATCCCGGAAAAAGTAAAGGTACCCGGAGAAAATGCGCATTCGCATTTTATCGCTTTTGATTTTGGCATCTGTATTAATGAAGAAGGGGCATATGAACCCCAGCTGATCGAGATGCAGGGCTTCCCTACTCTCTTTGGTTATGAAGTACTGCTCGATGATGTCTATTCCCGGCACTTCCCGATACCTGAAGGATACAGCAGCTATCTCGGTGGACATACCCGCGAAAGCTACCTGCGGCTATTGAAGGAAATTATCGTTGGAAACCATGAACCGGAAAATGTGATATTGCTCGAGATTTTCCCGCGCAAACAAAAAACAAGGATCGACTTTTATTGTACCGAAGAATACACCGGCATCAAAATGGTCTGCCTGACCGAACTGATCAAAGAAGGGAAAAAGTTGTATTACCTCAATGAGGGGAAGAAAACGGAAATCAAACGGATCTATAACCGGATCATTTTTGATGACCTGCAGCAACAAAGTCCGGAAGTACAGGAAAAAGGACAGCTGATACTCGAAGAACTCGATGTGGAATGGTGTCCGCATCCCAACTGGTTTTACCGGATCAGCAAATACACGTTGCCCCTGATCAGGCATCCGTATGTTCCACCCACCTTTTTCCTGAATGAAATAAAACAGTTACCGGCCGATCTGGAGAATTATGTACTTAAACCCCTGTTCTCTTTTGCCGGACAAGGCGTGATCATTGATGTAACGCAGGCAGATATTGATAAGGTGAAAGATCCGGAGAACTGGATCCTGCAGAAAAAGGTTAAATATGCGGATGTGATTATCACCCCCGATATACCGGCCAAGGCCGAGATCCGGATTTTTTATTTCTGGAAAGATGGGGACTTAAGACCTGTACCCACTAATAACCTCGCAAGACTCAGTAAAGGTAAAATGGTGGGCGTCCGTTATAATAAAGACAAAGAATGGGTGGGTGGCTCATTTTGCCTGTTTGAATCGCACTGAAAATAGATTAAATAGATTTTACATGCAACAAATCAAAGATTGCAAACCGAAAGACCTTGCACCCGGACTGACCGGTTATTATGCACATGGAACAAATATGACCCTTGGACTGGTGGAAATTAAAAAAGGCAGTGACCTGCCGCAACACCAGCATCCGCACGAACAAATTACTTATATACTCGAAGGGCAATTGGACATGACCATTGGCGGTAAACTTTGTCCCCTCACAGCCGGCATGTATTATGTGATCCCCTCCAATGTATGGCATGGCGCGGTGGCCATTACGGATTGTAAAGTGATTGATGTATTCAACCCTGTAAGAGAAGATTACCGATGACCCACTACCTGATTATACCCGGACTGGGCAATTCAGGTCCGGCCCATTGGCAAACCTGGTTTGAAAAGACAATTCCCAACTGCAAAAGAATCGAACAAAAGGAATGGGATGCTCCGGCCTTGGCCGATTGGCTGATGGCAATTGACCATGCTGTAGCAGCACTTGATCCTTCCTCGGTTGTACTGATCGGTCATAGCCTGGGCTGTTCCACCATTGCCCGTTGGGCAAAGCATTCCGGCAAAATTATTAAAGGAGCGATGCTGGTGGCCCCCAGTGACATCGAAGCGCCGGTCTATACTTTTCCCGCCACCGGTTTCACCCCGATCCCGCTGGAAAAGATCCCCTTCAAAACAATCGTAGTAGCCAGCAGGAATGACGTTTGGGTATCCGCCGAAAGAGCCCGTTATTTTGCGGATTGCTGGGGCAGCGAATTCATAAATATCGGCGATGCCGGTCATATTAATGCCGATGCCGGGTTCGGACCGTGGGAAGAAGGTATTTCAATTTTGAAAAAACTTTAAAGCAGAATAAAGTACGAGGTACGAAATACGAAGTACGACTGACGTGCCTTGAAGATTTACCTGTATCGAGGGGCTGTTGACTACTAACTACGAACTGCTAACTACGAACTAATCTTTGAAGTTTTTCTTCAACTCCATCAGCTTCGCCTGGAATGGGTTCATCGGTTGGGGCTTGGTATTACCAGCCCTGTTGTCCCGGTTTCTGTCTCCCCCTTGTCCTCCTGCTTTTCGTTCAGGCTGTCCGCCACCTTGCCCGTCTTTGAGGGATAAGGCAATCCGTTTACGCGATGTATCTACTTCCAGAACAGTCGCCATTACTTTTTGCCCCAGCTTCACCGCTTCATTGGGATCGCTGATATAGCGGTTCGATAAATGAGAAATATGTACAAGCCCGTCCTGTTTTACGCCGACATCCACAAAGGCCCCAAAGTTGGTGATATTGGTAACGATACCGGGTACTTTCATTCCTGGCTTGAGGTCCTCCATTGTACTCACTCCTTCGGCAAAACGGAATTCTTCAATGGGCGAACGTGGATCACGGCCCGGTTTTTCCAGTTCCTTGAGTATATCT
>CAUJFR010000162.1 GCA_963169885.1 Bacteroidota bacterium | reverse complement strand
TACATCAGGATAGCCCCGGCAATATGCAAGACGCCCAGAATTTTTTCCGCATTAAAAAATCGGTCCGCGATCAGACCAATGATAAAAGGTGCAATAATGGCCCCCCATGATTGGGTGGAAAATACTTGTCCGATACTGGCTCCGTCAGCCTGCAGGTTGGTGCCTAAGAAAGTACCCAGTGTCACAAACCATCCTCCCCAGATAAAAAATTCAAGAAACATCATGACCGACAGCTGGATGCGTGTAGTGGATTTCATGTGTGAGCCTTTAAGTGAATCGTTAGTTTTTTAAAAAGTGAATTCGGAAAACTAAATGTACTATTTTTAACCACATATTTTATTTATCATTTATCAAATTTTACCCGCGGTAATCTTTGTTTATTCACATTATTCATTTCAAACGTTTGCAATGCAAAACAGAAAACTAAGAATGGCCATGATCGGCGGTGGTATGGATGCCTTTATCGGGGCGGTACACCGGCTTGCACTCAATATGGACGGACAGGTGGAACTGGTGGCCGGCGCCCTCAGTGTGAACCCCGAAATGGCGCTTGCATCCGGCCGGCAGCTCTTCCTGGAAGAGGACCGGATCTATACAGATTATAAAACCATGCTGGAGAAAGAAGCGGCCATGCCTGCGGATAAACGTATTGATTTTGTCACCATCGTTACCCCCAATTTTGTCCATTTTGATCCGGCCATGATGGCCCTGGATAAGGGATTCAATGTTGTCATAGAGAAACCCATTACTTTTTCACTCGAAGAAGCCAAGAGGCTGAAAGCAAAACTGGAAGAAACAGGGCTAAGTTTATTACTCTGCCATACCTATAACGGATATCCGATGGTAAAACAGGCCAGGCGTATGTTGCAACAGGGTGTATTGGGTAAGATCCGGAAAGTGTATGTGGAATATCCGCAGGGATGGCTCAGCACCTTCCTGGAAAAAACCGGTCAGACACAGGCGGCCTGGCGTACCGATCCGAAGAAAAGCGGGAAGGCGGGTTCCATGGGCGATATCGGTACCCACGCGTTTAACCTGGCGGAATATGTGACCGGTTTGAAAGTAACCAGTCTCTGCTCCAATGTAAATATTGTAGTGGAAGGAAGAATGCTGGATGATGATGGCGCTGCCTTCCTGAAATTTGATAATGGAGCCACGGGTGTACTGATGGCTACCCAGATTGCCGCCGGCGAAGAAAATAATGTAAAGATCCGCGTATATGGAGAAAAAGGGGGATTGGAATGGAAACATGAAGATACCAATACCTTATTGGTGAAATGGCTGGATAAGCCGACGGAAATTTACCGCGCTGGTACGGGGTACCTGGATTCTTTTGCCAGTCATAACTGCCGCACACCGGCCGGTCATCCGGAAGGTTTCCTGGAAGCTTTTGCCAATCTCTACCGCAATTTTGTACTGACCGTCCGGGCAAAAATAAATGGCGAAACCCCCAAACCGGAATGGCTTGATTTTCCAGGTGTGGAGGAAGGCATCCGCGGCATGGCTTTTATTGAAAATATAATTGAATCCGGTCAGTCCGATACAAAATGGACACCCTTCACTGTATAATCATTTTCTGATATACTAATAATTTAACAGATGACAACCATTAAAGGTCCGGGTATATTTCTTGCTCAGTTTATGGGAACTGAAGCCCCTTTTAATAATTTAAAATCCATCTGCCTATGGGCGGAATCACTTGGCTTTAAAGCCATCCAGATACCCACCTGGGATGACCGCTGTATTGACCTTAAGCTGGCGGCAGAGAGTAAGACCTATGCAGACGAAATCAAAGGCATAGTAAATGATTGCGGACTGGAGATTGCCGAATTGTCCACGCATCTGCAGGGACAACTGGTGGCGGTGCATCCGGCTTATGATACATTGTTTGACGGATTTGCTCCTGAAGCTTTACGCGGAAATCCTAAAGCCAGAATGGAATGGGCGATTCAACAGGTAAAATACGGGGCTAAAGCTTCACTGAACCTGGGACTGACCGCGCATCCTACATTCAGTGGTTCGTTGTTATGGCATACGTTTCATCCATGGCCTCAACGTCCGGCCGGACTCGTGGAAGAAGGATTTAAGGAACTCGGAAAACGCTGGACACCCATCCTGAATTATTTTGATGAATGCGGGGTGGATGTCTGTTATGAAATTCATCCGGGCGAAGATTTATTTGACGGGGCCACCTATGAAATGTTCCTGGAAGAAGTCAACAATCATCCGCGGGCCTGCTTATTGTACGATCCTTCGCATTTTGTTTTGCAACAACTCGATTATATCCAGTATATCGACTTTTATCATGAGCGGATCCGGGCATTTCATGTTAAGGATGCGGAATTTAATCCTACCGGAAAGCAGGGAACCTTCGGCGGATACCAGTCATGGGCCAACCGGGCCGGCCGCTATCGTTCACCCGGCGACGGGCAGGTGGATTTCAAAACCATTTTCAGCAAACTGACCCAATACGATTATCCGGGCTGGGCGGTGATGGAGTGGGAGTGCTGTATTAAACATCCGGAGGACGGGGCCAGGGAAGGAGCGGAGTTTATCAGCAAACATATTATCCGCGTTACGGAGAAAGCATTTGATGATTTTGCAGCCAGTGGAACAGACGAAAAATCAAACCGTTTATTGCTCGGGTTGGATTAACCACTAAATTCGTGCAGCAAAAATTATTCACTTAAAAATAAGCGTTATGAAAAAAGTAATTTTACCCCTGATGGCCCTGGTCATGCTCGCCTCTTGTGGCGGGGGTACTTCAACTGATGAAAAAGCAGCCACACCCGTAGCCGAAAAGCCGAAAGACCCTGCCTATGAGAAAGGCCTGGCTTTGGTAGCTCAAAATGACTGCCTGACCTGTCACAAAATCAATGAACCTTTTACCGGACCCAGTTATTCGCAGGTAGCCGATAAGTATGCCGGTGCGGATGCCGCCAAAATAAAAGAAATAGCGGAAAAAATTATCAAGGGTGGAACGGGTGTGTGGGGATCAGCCCTGATGACACCGCATGCGTCACTTTCTCCGGAAGATGCAGAAGCCATGGTAAAATATATTTTATTACTTAAAAAATAATCAAGGATGAAAAACCTGTTCATCGGCTCCCTGGTAGCCTTGTCTGCTGTTTCCTGTACGAACAGTGCAGATACAACCGGCAAAGCGGAAGGCGATAGCCTGGTGCCTCCAACGACGGCTTCCGTCAATGTACTTAATGAAGAACAGCAAAAAGAAGGCTGGCAATTATTATTTGATGGCCAGACCACTAAGGGCTGGCATAAGTATGGTGGCGGCCCGGTGGGTAGTGCCTGGAAAGTGGCCGATGGAACGCTTTATCTTGATACCACTGATAAAAAGGACTGGCAGATAAAGGATGGTGGCGATATCGTGAGTGATTCCGCCTATGATAATTTCCACCTGAAACTGGAATGGAAAATTGCCAAAGACGGAAATAGCGGTATCATCTTTTATATTCACGAAGACACGGCTAAATACGAATGGCCCTGGAATACCGGCCCGGAAATGCAGGTGCTGGATAACAACGGACATCCGGATTCAAAGATCATTAAACATCGTGCCGGTGATCTGTATGACCTGATTTCCAGCAGTAAGGAAACCGTGAAACCAGCAGGTGAATGGAACCTGGCAGAGATCAAATCACTGAATGGCAAACTGGAACTTTCCCTCAATGGCGAAGTAGTCGTGAGTACCACACTCTGGGATGATGCCTGGAAGAAACTGATCGCTGGAAGTAAGTTCAAAACCATGCCGGGATTTGGTACGTATCAGAAAGGAAAGATCGGACTGCAGGACCATGGCAATATGGTCTGGTACCGGAATGTGATGATCCGGAAATTATAAGTAACTATAAAATTAAAGGCTGCCTGATGGCAGCCTTTAATTTTATAGTTAATCCACTTTCGCAATCTTCAGCACATTCGTCGGCAGGTGCAGGTGGATCGGGGTGGAACCGGTACTTACGACCACATCTCCCTTTCTGACAAAATCTCTTTCTTTCAGAATATCGATCTGGTCAGAGAAGATATCATCCAGGCTTTCTTCCTCATCATAGTAGAAAGCACGTACACCCCAGCTCAGACTCAGCTGGTTGACCAGTGAGCGGATCTTGGTAAAAATATACAGGTGGGCTTTGGGACGATAACTGCTCAGCATAAAACCGGTATACCCGCTCTGGGTCATTCCGATCAGGGCATCCGCATTTACATCCTCGGCCAGTTTGCAGGCATTATAACAGATCGCATCACTCAGGAAAGAAGGCGAGTGCGATTGTGGTTTCAGCATTTCTTCCCGGTTGTAGTCATAAGCTTTTGTTTCGACTTCCAGGATAATCTTGGTCATGGTTTCAACCACCAGCTTGGGGTATTTACCGGTTGCAGTTTCCCCACTCAGCATCACCGCATCGGCACCTTCCAGTACGGCATTGGCCACGTCGGTGATCTCACTGCGGTTGGGTTTGGTGCGGTCGATCATGCTCTCCATCATCTGGGTGGCTACGATAACCGGTTTGGCCCGGTGCAGGCATTTCTTAATAATATCTTTCTGAATCAGGGGAATCGCTTCCACCGGTAATTCCACCCCGAGATCACCCCGGGCAATCATGATGCCATCACTTTCCACAATAATATCACGCAGGTTGACGATCGCCTGTGGCATTTCTATTTTGGCAATCACTTTCGCAGAGTGGCCTGCTTTTTTGATCTTCTCTTTCAGTCCCGTAATATCATCCGGACTCCGGACAAATGAAAGGGCGATCCATTCCACCCGTTGTTTCATAATAAACTCCAGGTCAGCCAGGTCTTTTTCAGTCAGCGAAGGCAGTGAAATGCGGGTGTCCGGGAGGTTCATTCCTTTTTTGGGCAACAAAACCCCACCAAGGGTCACTTCCACTTTTACTTCTTTAGCAGCAGTGATTTCCTTAACGATCACTTCAAGTTTACCATCATCAAACAGGATCTTTTCACCCACTTTCACATCGGTGTGCAGATCGGGGTAGGAGACATAGATCCGTTCCCGGTTTCCGATTACTTTTTCATTGGTGAATGTGAGGATATCCCCTTCGTTTATTTCAAGGGCTCCGCCTTCCAGGTCACCTACGCGGAGTTTAGGCCCCTGCAGGTCAGCCAGGATGGCAATATTATACGGCTCTGATTTATTGATTTTATGAATCAGTTCAATGATCCTGGCTTTGTCTTCATGCGCACCGTGCGAGAAATTCAGGCGGAAAACGTTCACGCCGGCTTTTACCAGTTCCAGTAATTTTTCATAGGTGTCACAGGCCGGTCCGACAGTGGCAACGATCTTGGTCCGTTTAAATGCATGTAAACGGCCGGCTTCTTTATCAAACGATTTATGAAGGTATTTGTCAATGTTTTTGTTCATAATAAGTGGCGTTCTTTAAGTAGAGGTGAAAGGTAATCAATCAGTATCAGCTGGCGAGAATCTTCACGATTTTCATCCATTCATCACTGATCTTCCCTTTATTTTTTACCGCCGTTTCCAGCGGAATATAATTCATCCGGTTATTCTGAATTCCGACAAATACATTATGGCGGCCTTCCAGTAAGGATTCAACGGCATGATAGCCCATCCGGCTGGCGATAAGCCTGTCCATACAGCTTGGGGCACCGCCTCGCTGGATATGTCCAAGGATACATACACGAATCTCGGCCTTGGGCAATTTATCCTGCAATACCCGTTGTACTTCGTTAGCACCACCAAATTCATCGCCTTCTGCCACCACGATCAGGTTCACCATTTTCTTACGGCGTTCTTTTTCCTGCAGGGAGGCAATGATACTGTTGATATCGGTTTTGCGTTCGGGGATAAGAATGTTTTCCGCACCAGTGGCAATCCCGCTGTGCAGGGCGATATACCCGGCATCACGGCCCATCACTTCAATGATAAAGATCCGGTCGTGTGCGTCCATGGTGTCACGCACTTTGTCAATGGCTTCCACAGCGGTATTCACCGCTGTATCAAAACCTATCGTGAAGTCTGTACCTGAAATATCTTTATCAATAGTTCCGGCCAGACCCACACAGGGAATATCAAATTCCTTACTGAAATTTACAGCACCCCGGAAAGAGCCATCCCCACCAATGATCACGAGCCCGTTGATTCCTCTTTTTTTGAGGTTATCGTATCCGATTTTACGGCCTGCGGGTTCATAAAACTCCTTACAGCGGGCCGTTTTGAGAATAGTACCTCCCCGCTGAATAATATTGGCTACAGAGCGGCCTTCCATCCTGAAGATATCATCATCGATCAGTCCCTGGTAACCCCGCATAATTCCGAAAACTTCCAACCCATGATAAATACCTGTACGAACGACTGCCCTGATTGCGGCATTCATACCGGGGGCATCACCACCCGAGGTAAGAACACCGATTCTTGTTACTTTCTTTTCCATCTTGAATTTTAAAACTTGGCAAAAATAGGCTTTTGTTTTGTAATGTGTACCAGGCACACAATCGTTAGTATTAAACAGTTTTCCAAATATCTGATTTATTCTTTTTATTTATGGATTTAAGCGGGTTCCTGCACAAAAAAGTAACAATTTGACAAAGGGATTGCAACCAAAAAGTGCTGCAACCGGATTTTCGATCTTTTTATACCACTCTTCACGGAAATTCTTCATTCCTGAACAGATCTGTTACACCTGCGGTGAATAAATTAACTTAGTACTCCAAATAAGATTTATATGAAAAAACTGCTTTTACTCTTCGCATATCTGCCTGTAATGGCTGCTGCTCAGATGGATTACCCGGTAACCGCCAAAGGGAATACCGTCGATAATTATCATGGTACTCCGGTAGCCGACCCTTATCGCTGGCTGGAAGATGACCGCAGCGATTCCACCAAAGACTGGGTGACCCGTCAGAATAAAGTAACGTTTAACTACCTCGGTGCGATACCCTACCGTAAGCAGTGGCAGGAAAGACTGGAGGCGATTAATAATTATGCTAAGTACTCCTCCCCATTCCGGGAGGGATTGTATTACTATTTTTATAAGAATGACGGACTGCAGAACCAGAGTGTACTTTACCGGCAAAAAGGACTAAACGGGAAACCGGAATTGCTGCTGGATCCGAATCAGTTCTCTACAGAAGGAACTACGGCTTTGGCCGCGTTCAGTGTTTCCAAAAACGGGAAATATGCCGTAGTGGGTAAATCTGCGGGTGGCAGCGACTGGCGCACTTTTTTTGTTATGGATCTCAGCACAAAAAAATACGGGAAGGATTCCCTGGCCTGGGTAAAGGTTTCAGGTGTTGCCTGGAAAGGAAACGGTTTCTTTTACAGCCGTTACCCGGCACCGGAGAAAGGCAAGGAACTCTCTACGAAAAATGAAAATCACCAGGTATTCTATCATGTTGTTGGTACAGGCCAGGATAAGGATCAGTTGGTGTATGAAGACCCGGCCAATCCTCAGCAGTTCAATTCCGTTTTTACCGATGAAACAGAACGCTATGTATTTCTCACCAGCAGTGATCGTGGCAAAGGAAAAGAAGGAAACCGCTTGTGGTATTATGACAGTAATTTACCGGATAAAACATTTAAGCCCCTGATAAAGGATATCGGGGATTACCAGTACAGTTTTATTGAGGAAATAAACGGAAAATTTCTTTTACAAACCAATGATGGAGCCCGGAACCGCCGGATCATCCTGGTGGATCCGCTGCATCCGGAAAAAGAGAACTGGAAAACCATCATTCCCGAAGCGGAAGAAAATATGGCTGGTATAACCAGTGCCGGAAATAAACTGTTTGTGACCTATATGAAAGATGTGACCAGCCGGGTTTATGTATATGATCTGAACGGGAAGCTGGAACGGGAAGTGAAGTTGCCCGGATTAGGATCCGCTGGTGGTTTTGGCGGCAGACGGGAAGATAGCTTTGTCTTTTATACATTTACGTCCATCACGTATCCGCCCACTATTTTCAAGTATGATATCGCCACCGGCGAAAGCACGCTTTTCCGTAAACCGGACGTCAAATTTGAGCCAGAGGATTTTGAAACCGTACAGGTGTTTTATCCGTCTAAAGACGGCACCCAGGTTCCCATGTTTATTGTACATAAGAAAGGACTGGAATTGAATGGAAAGAACCCCACGATCCTTTATGGCTATGGCGGTTTTAATATCAGCTCTACTCCCAATTTTTCACCGACACGTATTGCCTGGCTGGAACAGGGTGGGGTGTATTGTATGGCGAATCTCCGGGGTGGCAGTGAATATGGAGAGAAATGGCATGAAGCCGGAATGCGGGAGAAAAAACAGAATGTGTTTGATGATTTTATTGCGGCCGCCGAATTCCTGCATGCGAAAGGATACAGTTCACCAGAATACCTGGCCGCACAAGGGGGGTCAAACGGTGGATTATTGGTCGGCGCCGTGATCAATCAGCGACCGGATCTTTTCAAAGTCGCGATCCCGCAGGTTGGGGTAATGGATATGCTGCGTTTTCATAAATTCACCATTGGCTGGAATTGGATAGCGGAGTACGGCAGCAGTGATAAGCCTGCTGATTTTAAGAATCTTTTTGGGTATTCACCCATTCATAATATCAAATCCGGCATCAACTACCCGGCCACCCTGGTGACCACGGCAGATCATGATGACCGTGTGGTGCCCGCCCATTCCTTTAAGTATGCGGCCACCCTGCAGGAATATTATAAGGGGAATAACCCGATGCTGATCCGGATTGATGTGAATTCGGGCCATGGGGCGAGTAACCTGAAGAAGGCACTTGAAACCACGGCGGATATTTATTCGTTTATCTTTTACAATATCGGGCTTAAGCCGGAATTCAAACTGACACCGGACGGGAAAAAAGCTTTCTGATTGATCCGTTAATTGTTTATTCATGAAAGTATTGATCACCGGGGCCAATGGTTTTCTTGGTCATTACCTGGTACCCGCTTTACTGGAACAGGGGATAGATGTGCTGGCCACCGGGAAAGGGGCCTGCCGGCTGGAGCTGGCCGGTACTAACGGCTTTGCATATGCGGAAATGGATTTTACAGACCGGTCATCCACCCTGGCCACCGTAAGCAATTTTACACCGGATGTTGTGGTTCATGCGGGAGCACTCAGTCAGCCGGATGAATGCGAACTGAATCAGGCACATGCCTGGCAAATCAATACCGGGGGAACCCATCACCTGTTACAGGCAGCAGCAGCGGTAAAGGCTTTCTTTGTGTATATCTCTACCGATTTTGTTTTTAACGGGGAAAAAGGAATGTATGCAGAAGAAGACCAGCCTGCCCCGGTGAATTATTATGGCCAGACAAAGTATGAGGCAGAACAGGCGGTACAAAAGTATGCACACGACCGGGCCGTTGTTCGAACGGTGCTGGTATATGGGCAGCCACTTGCCGGAAGAAGCAATATTCTTTCTGTCGTAAAAGCGAAACTGGAAAAAGGGGAGGGGTACAGAGTTGTGGATGACCAGGTACGCACACCCACTTATGTCGGTGACCTGGCGAACGGAATTGTGACCATCATTCAAAAGAAGGCAACCGGTACCTGGCACCTGAGTGGAACTGATGTGCTCACACCCTATGAGATGGCTTGTAAAACAGCCGATTTTCTGGGTTATGACCGGCAATTACTGACAAGCGTAACTGCGGATACATTTTCCCAACCGGCTAAAAGACCGGCAAAGACCGGCTTTACAATTGCTAAAGCAAAAATGGAACTGGGGTATACGCCGGTATCTTTTGAAGAAGGACTGGCAAAAACATTTCCGGGGTTGAAAAAATCCGGTTGTATGTCAACACGCTGACTTAGTCATGCAGCTTATATTTTTTTTCCCCGGCATTTACGGTAATGTGTAACCGGTTTTCTTCCGGGGGGACCGGACAGTTATAAACATCACTGACATACGCACAATACGGGTTATAGGCTTTATTGAAATCGAGGTAGAAAGGACTTTTTTCCAGGTCGCCGGTCAGGATATCAATATAACGTCCGTTTTCATAAGTCTGTTCCCCATTACTGAGGTCGGTAAAAGGAATAAAAAGATAGTCCTTATACGCTTCGGTCTCCATCAGTTGCTGCGACTGATAAACGGATAAACGAAGGGGAGTACCCTGAATCATGAAATGAAGGATGGCATATATACGGTATGTCTTTTTGACCTTTCCGGAGGTTTCCATTGCAAACCACGGCGCGTCAAAGATCCGTTCAACACGGGTAGCTGTTTGGAATGCGGTGTCGATTGGAAAAAACTGCAAGCCCGCCCTGTCTTTTTCCTTTATAACCCCATGGGTAGTGATATATTGGTTTCTGAATGCCGTAACTGAATCCAGGTAATGCGGAGGTTGTGCGCTGAGAGACTGGCCCAAAAGCAACAATATAAAAAGCAAGGAATACTTCATGCGGCAATTTAGTTCATCATCAGCACGTTCACGCTTCGTTGTAAAATATTAAAGGCGATTTCGGCCATCAGGTTTTCCTTGTCGAGGGTGGGGTTTACCTCGGCAATTTCAAAACAGCAGATTTTCCGGTTTTGCATAAACTTACTGATCAGGTCTTCGGCTTCCCGCTCGCGCAGTCCATTACCCACTGGTGTACCGGTACCTTTGGAGATGGAGGAGTCAAGACTGTCCACATCAAAAGAAACATAGATATCGGTGCAGTCGGACAGATAGCGGATGACGGAACGAACCACATTTTCAGCACCTTTATTCCGCACTTCTTTTGTGGTGATGACCTTCATGCCATATTTTTCAATCAGGTGCCGTTCTTCCTTTTCAAAATCCCGGAGGGAAATAAAGACCACATTCTCGGGATGCACTTTCGGGGCAATTTTTCCAATACTTTTCAGGGCATTCCATTGGCGGGTGGTTTCTTCATCCAGTTCGTGAACGGCACAATCCTCATTGTCCTCGTTGATGGCCGCGGCCATGGGCATGCCATGCATATTGCCGGAAGGTGTTGTATAGGGGGTATGCAGGTCTGCATGTGCATCGATCCAGATCACCCCCAGCTTGCACTTGGGTTTTGCCATTTTGATACCGGCAATTACGGCACCTGCTGTGCTATGGTCGCCGCTCAGCACAACCGGGAAGAAATTGTTCTTGATGGTTTCACTGACTGATTTACTTACCCGTTCATAAATCGAACTGATCCCCTTGATCCGTTTTGCATAGGGTGATTCGATCGGTTCATAAAGCAGTTTGTTTTCTGTCTGTATTTTCTCTGAGGGGAAATGGATAAAAAAATTACTCATGAAATCAAGGGCGGCGATTTTTATCGCTTCAATTCCAAGGCTGGCGCCGCGGGTACCGGCTCCTATTTCAGAGGGAACTTCTATCAGTTTAATATTTTTCATACAAGCCTGTGTTGGATAGTCAATGCCGGTTTCGGCGGGGAAAAGGGTTAACTAAAATGAAATCGGTTCCGCTTAATCCGGAATGTAAAAATTGGCGGGCAGGGATTGCTCGGCAAAGGTGAAAATGGTTCGGTGAATGAAAATTGCGGACTTCATAGAAGAACACAAAGATAACTAAACTTTGACCAAAATCAAATAACGTTCGTTTGTGTTTGATATTTTTATACTTTATAAATCATTGATAATTAATGCTATTGATGTGCTGCCAGGATGGGTATATGACTATGATAGGCCAGTTTTTTGGTATGGGAGGTCCTGAACAGGGAGGAAGAGTTGCTGGGATGTTTGGGTACCGTGACCAGGATATCTATATCTTTTTCTTTGATAAACCCGTCTAATGCATCATAAAAATCCTCGCTTGTCAGGAAGAAGAATTCTTTCTTAAAATCCGCGAACATCTGGTCCACCTTTTCTTTTTCAAGTTGCAGGGCGGGTGGCAGGGTCCTGACGGTTTCCTTACTCACATGTACGATATGCAGCTTTGGATCGAGGAGTTTTAATACGGAGCCGATAAGTTGTGAAGGGGTACTGAGTTCCACCTGTCTGTAATCAGTGGCAAATGCCACTTTGGATACTCCTTTATACACGGCATCAGGCGGGATGATCATGACCGGATACAGGTTTTTATCGATCAGCTTTAGCGTGTTACTGCCAAACATCACCTGGCGGAGTGCGGATTTTCCGGTAATGCCCATCAGTACCAGGGTGGCCCGCATGGTATGAGCCAACCGGGAAATATTCTCAATAAGGTCGCCTCCCATTTCATGTTCACATTCCACCTGGCGTACCCCTGCTTTATTAAATTCCTTTTTCAGGCTTTCCAGGTAGAAAAGGGAGATATCCTCGTCATTTTCGCTTTCATAATTATGATAGAGTACAGCCGTGGCGCTTTCATTCCAGGCTAGCATTTTCGCTGCATATCGGGCTGCATTCAGGGAAGTTTCAGAAAAGTCAACAGGTATAATGATACGGTGCATGGTTAGTTTTGTTTCGGTGCTTTAAATGTAAGGAATAGTCCTGATGTCCCCTAAATCCTCACCCCACAACGCCAACCTTCAACCCTCAATCTATTTCTGACTATCTTTGCGCCGGACAATAACCAAGTATATGCAGCAGATAGAAATGCTAAAGTCAAAAATTCACCGGGTGCGTGTAACGGATGCTAATCTGGATTATGTAGGTAGTATTACCATTGATGAAGACCTGATGGATGCCGCGGATCTGATCGAATTTGAAAAAGTGCAGGTGGTCAATAACAATAACGGGGAACGGCTGGAAACCTATGTGATAAAGGGAGAACGGGGGACAGGTACAATCTGTCTCAATGGCGCCGCAGCCCGTAAAGTACAGAAAGGGGATATCCTCATTATCGTCAGTTATATACAGATAGACAGGGATGCTGCCCGTAGTTTTAAGCCGGTCATTATTTTCCCGGATGAAAATAACAGGATACCGCGGTAATGGAAAGGCTGGTTACTGCCCTGATTCCAGTTTCCAATCCTTCATTTCTGTTGAAGCAATTTCCGCGATCATTTCAATGGTCAGCGGTTTGGTGAAATAATTATATACAAATGGATAATGCTGTGCTTTAATAAAGTCACGCTCATCCAGTGATGAAGTCATCATAAACACTTTTATTTTTTGGATGGCGTAGAGGGGATAGGCCTTCATTTTTTCAAGGAAATCAAATCCATTCATAAAGGGCATCCGGATATCGAGCAGGATATTTTCCGGCCATTCAGTCTCCTGATTCTGTAACGTTTTATCCATCCAATCCAGTGCGGCAATCGCAGAATTGAATTGTATGATACCGGCATCGGGGTCGGTCAGTGACAGAATATCTTTATTGAGTATCAGGAAAAAATCATCGTCGTCAATGAGCATGTACTTGTTCATGGTACTGGATTATTTGGTTTTATTCTTAATTGTTACGGTAAAGACTGAACCTTTCCCGGCCACCGAGTCCAGGCTGATGGTTCCGTCAATATTATGCAGAATTTCTTTACAAATATAAAGTCCGAGCCCCGTGCCCGGCGCTGAATTGGAAGCGCGGTAAAACATGTCAAATATCCGGTCCTGGTGAATCGCTTCAATCCCTTCCCCGTTATCTTCAAACCGTAACACGGCCTCTTCAGAAGTAATCAGGATGTTTATATTGATATAGGAATTATTTACGCTTTTCTTACGGTATTTTACTGAATTGGATATGATATTCTTAATCAGGGTACTGATCCGGTTGCTGTCAGAATAAAAAGGAATATCCTGTTTAATATTCAGCTTCAGTGTTATTTTCTCAGGGGATATATGCCTTACATCTTCAAAAATTTCCCGGATCATCAGGTTGAAATCAACCGGGCTGACTACAATATCAAGCCGTGCATTCCTGGAATAATCCAGGATCTCCTTGATCGTATCATCCATCCGGGTGGCGGATGCCGCAATCATCGAGATATATTTTTGCATTGCTTCGTCAGATTGCTGATGCTGGTGAATCAGTTGTACCAGTCCGAGTATCGCCAGCAATGGAGAACGAAGGTCATGCGATACACTGTATACAAAATTGTCGAGCTCTGAGTTGATTTTTTTAAGTTCAATATTACTTTTAAGAATGGCTTGCTGATCAAACCGTTGTTGTGTTACATCAGTAAAGAAGCCCGCCAGCAGGGACCGGCCGCCAATACTGATCCGGCTGGAAGAGATGTCTGCATAGAAAATGGACTTGTTTTTATGGATACAGGGCACTTCCATGGCAACTTTGATTTCCCCTTTCTCCAGGCTTTTGAAAAGCTGCTTTACATCATCCGTGGATGCTGCCGGATGAAGTTCATCCAATGTCAGGTTGAGGAATTCTTCTTCATTGTATCCAAAAAGCTGGCAGGCCGAACAGTTTACATATTGAAAACGTTGAATGACCGGATCGGCTACGATAATTCCATTCGGAGTGCCTTCGAAAATCATCCGGTATTTTTCCTCACTTTCACTCAGCGCTTTCAATGCGTTTTTTCTTCGTTCTTCCACCGCAATGGCGGCAGTAAGGATGCGGGCCAATTGGAAAATGCTGTCATTGATTGGGACGGAACTGTCCAGGAATACAACCAGTGTGCCAATTGGTTTCTTATCGATCCGTAGTACGGAACCGAGAAAGGTAAGACCGGCAAACTGACGCAGCCAGGGGCTTTTGTGCTGTTGCAGCAGTTCGTTGGTGATCTGCTGACAAACAATGTCCCTTCCGGACAAATGGGTGATCCGGTAACAGATTTTTTCTTCCGATGTGTTGTTAAGGTACCCGTCTTTTGAGTAAGAAGAAGAAGTAAAGATCAGTTCATTCTCCAGTTTTTCATATACACTGCAATTGCCCGAAAGAAGCTGTACAGAAAGATCCACCATCCGTTGGATGTTTTTATCCGGATTGGTATCGAAATTCAGGAAATTCTCCGCTATACTCGTGATTCTTTTCTGTTCAATGGTAAGTGCATTGAATTGTTCACGGATCGTATGCGTCTTAAACCGGTTGATCTGATTGGTCAGCACTTGTTGGGAAAAAACGGTAAAAGCCGCTTCCCGGTCCTTCCGGATCGGTTCATAAAAAGGGCTGCCCTTATCCGAGATACCTCCCATCAGCGTAATGGTTATATTCAGTTGCGGATCCCTGACCTGGGTGACCATCAGGTGCCGGATGGGTAAAAGGGTTCGAAGTTTGTCTGATGCTCTGGGTTCAAAACTCCGGAGTGTACCTGAAGGCAGATCTGTAAAAAGATTGATCATATACAGATGTAGTGCAAACTTTTGTTCTTCATTCAATGAGAACCCTTCGATATGTCTTAATGCCGAATTCCCCGTGTTGGGGATATCAATACAGACAAAAGCCACTTCAGTTTCGAAAATCTCCAGCAAGGTTTCAGTCACCAGCCGGGTATAAAATTCATCCGTAATATCTTCAAGCGCCTTTGTGTTGAATTGCTGCATCTGGCGATAGATCATCACTTCCTGGTCCATCTGATTCCGGGCATGGATCAGTTCCTGTTCAATTACCGAGAAACGGGTGACCCGAAGCTGCAGCTCATCATACTTTTTTTTAAGCTCCAGGTAGTCCGGCGAATTATTCAAACTATGCAGATTCTTCGGTGGCATTCGTAATTATTGTTTCCGGTAGATGGTATACAGGGCTGTGGTATAATTATGGTAAGTGTTCTTTCCACCCAGTCGGGCAAATTCGCCAAACCCATACATGCCAAGCCATGGAGGACAGTGGCCATTACTGTTAAACGGAAACTGCATACGGCTTACCAGTTCTTCTTTTAATACCCGGTTAAAAAGGAATCGCCCACGTGCCAGGCAGTCCGCGTGGAAAACGGCAATGGGCTTACGACCTCTCATTTTACTGTCCATTTCTCTTACCATCCGGTCCATCTCATTAAAGATAAGTGGTTCATCACGTACCGTCAGCCAGAGTTCGGTACCGGTTTTTATCGTTGTGGCATAAAGCATCGTATCTCCTTCATGCCGGGTCACAACACGGAGAATGTGCTCATTTCCATATTCACGGGCGAGTTCAGGACTTAGCTTTTCTGCCAGTGCCCCTATCGGAATTGAATCCCCGCAGGTGGCCGAGGGTGAAAGGCCAAGGTGGCGGGTAAATTCTGTCCAGGCGGGCTTTCCATTGAGTTCATGAATATAATGGCCTTCAGCCCGGGTAACCACAAAAGGTTCCCCTATGGCTACAAATCCATGAGTAGCCTGGGTATTCACTTCAAGGGAGGGATCGGCAAAACCTATTATGAAAGCAGCATGTTCAAATACCTGACCGGCCACGGCCTGGTAACTGACCACCCCCTTCATATTATCTGCTGATGTAGCACCAAAAATTGTAACATCCGGACCAAATACCGATTCAATACCTTCAATACAACGGTCATTCGCGATATCAATACCAGAAGCCAGAAAATAGATAAAACGGGTGCCGGGTTGTTGACGGTAGAGTTCTTCCGCCATTTCCTTCGCTTTTTCATAGGAATTTCTGCCATAAATTTCATTGACCCACGAAACACCGAAATCTGTTCCCCGGACCGCCATAACAGCAATGTCTTTCATGGTTTCACTCACGCCTTCCTTCCCGACAATGCCGCAACAGGAAGCTGCTACAACAGTTGCCGTTGGCGCCAGAAGCCTTGCTCCATCGATCAGTTCTTTAAAATCATGTCCCAGCGATGCGTGTATGATAACTAAATCACAATCAGTGGCAGAACTGCCAAGTGCGGATTCCATGCACTCTGTGATACCCCTTTGTGTATTTACGATCCGGGTACTGGCAGAATAGAAATTAAGCATAGTAAGAGGTTTGGGATTCTTACCATAAATTACGATTTTCTGTAATTATATTAAGCTGATATTCAATTAGAGAAATTAAAATAAGTGGTAGCACTTACCCGATCGGTACAATATTACTGTTTCCGGTGGCGGAGGTAAAAAAAATCAGAAGAGATCTGCATCAGCTCATCCAGTTAATTCCGGCTTCCGGATTCCATTTAATGGTTGATTTTTTTAGCCGGGTCCAGAAAGTAATTGAACTTTTTCCGGTGATATCACCAACGCCGAATTTACTCTCATTCCAGCCGCCAAACGAAAATGGTTCCCTTGGCACAGGTACACCTACATTCACACCGACCATTCCCGCACTGGCTTTTTCAATGATATAACGGGCCATCCCTCCGTGCTGGGTGAATACGGCTGCTGCATTTCCATACGGACTGGCATTTTCAATCGCCAGTGCTTCATCAACTGTTTTTGTGCGAATGATGGAAATGACAGGACCGAATATTTCTTCCCGCGCAACAGCCATCTCCGGCTTTACAAAATCAATAACGGTCGGACCTACAAAAGTGCCTTCTTCCTGACCGGCTACCGTCACACCTCGTCCATCAACCAGCACTTTTGCTCCCTGTGTTTCGGCTTCCGTGATATATTTTTCGATCCGGGTTTTAGCCTCCTTGCTGATCACGGCACCCAGGTTCTTTCCGGGAATGACTTTACGGGCTTCGAGGCAAATCTTTTCAATAATGGCATCCACGTTGCCCACCGCCAGCATTGCGCCGGCCGCCATACAACGCTGCCCGGCACAACCACTCATACTCGCCACCACATTTTGTGCTGTCATATCTGTATTGGCATCTGGTAAAACAATCAGGTGATTCTTGGCACCTCCAAGCGCCAGGACCCTTTTTAACTGCGATGTACCCCGCTGATATACGAGTTTGGCTACTTTGGTGGATCCGACAAAGGAAACCGCTTCTATTCCGGGATGATCACAAATGGCATTCACTATTTCACTATCACCATTTACAATATTGAAAACCCCATCGGGTAATCCGGCTTCTTTCAGCAATAAGGCCATCCGGCCAAGGGTAAGGGGTACTTTTTCTGAAGGTTTAATTATCATGCAATTTCCCAGTGCCAGGGCATTGGGTATGGTCCAGTTGGGCACCATGGCCGGGAAATTGAAAGGGACAATGGAGGCCACCACACCCAGGGGCACATGTTCTGTACGACATTCCACCCCTTTGCTTACCTCCAGTATTTCGCCGGTTACCAGTTGCGGCAGGGAAGTGGCAAATTCAGTCAGTTCTATACATTTTTCAATTTCTGCTACCGATTCTCCATGGGTTTTGCCATTTTCCTCACTGCAAAGAGCCGCCAGTTCATGCATATGTTTTTCCAGTAAAGTCTTATACCGGAAAAAAACCTGGACCCTTTCCTTAATGGGCGTTTTGCTCCATCCGTGAAAGGCCGCTGTTGCAGCAGTTACCGCTTTTTCCAGTTCGGCAGCACCGGATAAGGGTACTTCGCTCAGCAACTGCCCGTTCACAGGGGAAATGACCGGTAAATGACGGTTGGTTGCAGCGCTGATAAATTCACCATTGATAAAATTCTGAATGGGAGGGTATTTCATGTAAGCAGGTATTTTTGATAAAATCAATCGGATTAAAAATAACTAAAATAACGAAGTTTGCAGTAAACAGTTCTACGTATGACACCTGAACGCAGCCAGAAACTATTACAGGTTTTATCCAAACGCCAGCCTGATCTTACTGTAGTTCTGGAAAATGTATTCGATCCGCATAATATTTCAGCCGTCATGCGCACCTGTGATGCTGTCGGGATACAGGAAATTTATATTCTCAACAACCGGATCCCTCCGCATAAAAAATGGGGTGCCCGCAGTTCATCCAGTGCGGCCAAATGGCTTACTATTTATCAGTTTGAGGATGCAGCGGCCTGTTTTTCAGCGCTACGGAAAAAGTATAAAAAAATCCTGACCACCCACCTGAGCAGTGATGCGGTCAGTTTGCATGCTATTGATATGACCGAACCCATTGCCCTGGTGTTTGGTAACGAACATAGCGGGGTAAGTGATGAGATCCGGGCCCTGGCCGATGGAAATTTTATTATTCCTCAGGTTGGCATTATCCGTTCACTTAATATCAGTGTGGCCTGTGCCGTAACTTTATATGAAGCTTTCCGGCAGAAAAGCCTGGCGGGTCATTATGACCAACCTCGTTTTGAACATGAAATGAAACAGGGATTGCTGAAGGAGTGGGAGTTGAAGGAAGAGTAGGGAGGAGGGAGTCGGGAGTCAGGAGGAGGGAGGAGGGAGTCGGGAGTCGTTAGTCAATAGTATGGAATGAAAGGAGGATTAATTATTTTATGGGTGATGTTGTGTTGGCCGGGGATTCGTATAGATGCCCAGGAAGTACGTAGTGTGAAGATCACAGAGATAGAAAAAATGATTAGCGAAAGCAGGCATCCTTTACTGATTAACTTCTGGGCAACCTGGTGTAAGCCTTGTGTGGAGGAATTGCCTTCCCTGATCAGGGAAGTAAAAGCCCATGCAGCTGATAGTATTGAGCTGATCCTGGTGAGTCTGGATGATAAAGAAAACTATCCTGGAAAACTCCGGGATTTTATTCGTAACCGGAATTATGAAGGCACCTTTTTATGGCTGGATGAAACCAATGCGGATTATTTCTGTCCTGTAATTGATACGTCATGGTCGGGGGCCATACCGGCCACCCTGTTTCTCAACAAAAAAAATGCTTACAGGAAATTTGTGGAGGCAAAACTGACGGATCGGACATTGCAGGATATACTCAGGGAAATGTTCCGTTCACCATCCCGTAACGAGTAAACGTTTCGCTGCAGGGACGGAGCACTTCGTGAATTTAGCATATACGGTGGCCGCCCTGGTTTGTATGGCAACTGCATTTTCACCCCGGATATATCCGCTCAGCGCATCATGAAGGCTATAGGCTTCCGGGCCAAACAGGTTACTGGTCCAAAGGAGGGGATAGGCTCCGGCATCTTTAAACCGGGAACTAAAATAGCTTTTGCTGTAACAAGCCAGGACAACACCTTCTCGTTTCTGACTATCAGCCTGCATATATGTTTCTGGTAACGTTAAATCCATTAATCCGTTATGTCCCACAAATGCCAGCAACCGGGCATGACCAAATAGTCCGACCTGTTGATTGCCGGCGTTGATTGTTTTTTTATGATTTCCTGAAAGGGCGCTCATAAAATCCTGGAGACATTCTTTCATGGCCCGGCCGTCATACGCATCGGCTACGAGGTAAAACTCGCCAATAGTGCTTTTATAAACCAATCTTTCATGTACCGGGTAACCCGGGGTGGAAATCGTTACCAATTTCCATTCTTTACTTTTATTAAAATAGGTTCGTATGCCATATCCCCAACCCCAATAGAGATTATTGGCCGGATCCTGGCCGTTTCCCATGATGGCAGGAACCGGTACAATTCCCTGGTATTTGTTATCGCAGAGTGCGGTAAAAACATGGATACTGTTGCGGACAGTCGGACTGTCTGCCACAGAACCTATAGGTCCGGCCGCATTTTTGGCGGGCAATAAATAGGTGCCGGCCTTGTTTTTTTGCTGGCAACTGACGAAGAGCAGCAGCAGCCAGGGAAAAAGAATTTTCACAGGCGGGGTTTAATAAAAAGCATGGCTATACTTTATACGTTTCAGGCATTTTCTTCTGCTTCCATTTCCTCCTTCGCTTTTACCATCAGGTAAAGGAAGTATACACCGGCAGCAAGACTGGTTAATCCTAACAGAATACCCATTATACTGTTGTGGTAAATAGCTTTGGCCAGGGCATAGCCCACAAGAACCATAAAGCCGATCACGATAATCCGGTTGAGTTGGTGTCTGGATAGCATAAGCAATGATTTAAGTTTGAACAGGTGGTTTGTTCTTGGGATGCGGGCATAGAACTATTCCATAAAAAAATGCAAAAAAAATGTCCGGCAGGCCGGACAGGGGAAAAAGAGGGAATCACCTTACTGCCTTTTTATGGTGCAGCCAACCGACCGGGATTTTTTTACAGTCACATCTTTATTGGACGTTATTTCAGTCATGGCCTCGATCAGGTGTTTGCGGCTTACAGCGGAAGCATCCCCCGCATTATCATCGATTGCCCCATGGTAGACAAGCCTGCCCTCTTTGTCAAACAGAAAACATTCTGGTGTGCGATTGGCCCCAAAGGCATCCGCCATCGCCGAATTTTTGTCGACCAGGTAAAACCAGGCATAACCCTGATCCGCTGCATAGGCTTTCATTTCGTCAAAAGAATCATCCTCCGTGCGCTGGGCCTCATTTGAATTCAGGAGTACGACACCGATATCTTTGGTGGAGGCAAACTGACAGACTTCTTTGGTGCGCGTCTGATTTTTGATTACATAAGGACAAGTATTACAGGAAAACATCACCAGTAACCCGTTTTTTTTGCGGGCATCACTGAATGAGACTTCCTGACCACTGATATCTTTCATTTTTACTTCAGGGTGGGGCAGGGAGGCACCGATCGGAAGCGGGTCTGCGGGTATCAACCATCCGGAAAAAAGCAGGATAGCCGGGAATGCGGCAAACAGAATTTTTTTCATGTTTCAATGGTTTAGAATATAAAGTTCGGCAATCAGGCAGAAATTCCTTCTTCTGTGGTCCCGTTTTCTTTCCGTTCATCCGCTATTTTCCGGAGAGAGGAAATACTCACATTCAGTTCGAAACCGATCAAAAGTACAAGGGAGTTGATAAATATAAGCGCCATGATAATCAGGATGGTACTTATGGAACCATAGAGTTGGTTATAGTTGCCGAAATTGGTCACCCACCAGGAAAAGGCAAAAGTCATCAACAGCATCAGAAAACTGGCCAGTATGGAGCCCGGGTTGATCAGCTTCCACTTTTTATGTACCGAAGGGGCGTAGCGGTAAATAATAGAGATGGAGGCAAAGAACAGCAGCACCACTACCAGCAGCCGCAGGTTATTGATCACGGCCAATACGGTCTCGTCTGTGATTCCAAGCCATTTTAAGACAGCCACACGGGCTACCAGTAACAGCACGGAGGTAAAAACAAATACATACAGAATGAGCGTGATCTTGATAGCTACCAGTCGGGTTTGTAATCCCTTTCGTTTTTTGAAACCGATATAGTTCTTATCAAAGGAACGCATGATACCCATCATGGCATTAGATGAAAAGAACAAGGATAATACAAAACCAATGGATAATAATCCATTTCTGGGGTTATTTATAAAATCCTCCAGGAAATGGATCACTACAGCATTGTCTTTTTCGCCCGGTATCACGTCGCGGATCAGGCTGAACATTTCCTGCTGAAATTCATCACTGATAGGTATAAACGGGATTAATGTAAACAGAAAGATGATGGCTGGCGGAATAGCCATTACAAAATTAAAGGCCACGGCAGACGCTCTTTCCGTCATACCAATCGTTTTTACCTGGCCAATAAAAAACAAAATCACATCATAAAAGGCAATTCCATTAAAACCCGGAAGGGAGGTGGTTTTACTTTTTTTGATCAGAAATGAAACCAGCGGAAGCTTTTCAATACGGTGTTCTATTTTTTTCAGAAATGACATATTATTTGTTCCGCGCTTTTTTAACTGAATCCGCTCTTCTTCGTTGTTCGGCCTGGAACATACGGGCATACTTCATGTGATCATCATAATTACTGGTAAAGATCGTGCTGCCGTCAAATGTATAACTGGCTACAAAGTAAAGATAAGTGGAGGATGGCGCATCCAGCACCGCTTCCACAGATTCAAGGGATGGAGTACAGATCGGACCCGGGGGCAAACCGGTATTGAGATAGGTATTAAACGGGGAAACCAGGCTGGTTTGTTTTTCGGTGATCCGGTCGAGCTGAAAATTGCGGCTAACAAACTTCGCTGTTGGACAGGCCTGCAGTTTCATATTAATCTTTAACCGGTTCAGGTAAGTACTGGCGATATTCAATTTATCCGCTTTCCGTGTTGTTTCTTCCTCTACAATCGAAGCCAGGATGGTTGCCTGCAAAGGCGTTAGATTCAACCGGGCTGCTTTGTCGGTTCGTTCAGGCGTCCAGAATTTTTTATAGGCAACCTGAAACTGTTCAATGATCCTGGCCGGCGAACTGTTCCATTTTATTTCATACGTATAAGGAAGCATAACGGACAGAAAGGTACTCGTGTCAAGTCCGAAGGCATTGAGCGAATCGTTGCTGTTAATAAAACGGATCATGGTCAGGGAGTCACATTCTGTATCGAATTTGCGGCCCATTTTACCGGCAAATGCTTCGCGGGTTCTTTCTTTGACAATCACCATTTTTACCAATGACTGATCGCCGGCTCTGAGTTTTCGTACAAATGCATAAAGACTCATGCCTTTCTTCAATTCATATCGTCCGGGTTTTACTGTTTTAAATTTCAGCCAGCCAGCCACACGTGAAAACCACGCTTTACTCTTGATTACCTGGCCGGAATCCAGTTTTGCCAGGAGTTCTTTCATCCCATCGCCCGACCGGATATACAGGTATTTTCCGTTCTGGTCAGATACAGCCGGTCCAGCTACTTTATAACCAATAAAACCGGCGATAATCAGCAGGATCAGCAGGCCGACCAGTATGATCTTCTTTTTCATAGTGAGATCAATTTAAATAAAAAAACCCGGTCCTTTTTAAAAGCAGACCGGGTTTTGTATAAATAGTTAGTTAGTCCTTATTTAGCCGGCGTTACTGGTGCCGGGGCTGGAGTCGTTTGCAGTCCGCTGCCAGGTTGTGCCTGTTGCTGGGCCGGTACCACTACTTTAGTCGGATCAACTCCGCTGTTTGCCGGATTTGAAGAGGTTGTATCTGAAATAAAGAAGACAGAAAGTACGCAAAGCAGGGCAATCAGTCCTCCAAAAATCCAGGTGCCTTTTTCCAGTACATCGGTCGTTTGTTTCACTCCCATTAACTGGTTGCTGAAACCGGCCACATTACCCGCTAAACCACCACCTTTGGGATTCTGTACCAGCACAATCAGTCCAAGCACTGCAGAAACCACAATAATAAGAATCACAAATAAAGTCGTCATATCAGTTTTTTTTCTTTAATCCTTCGATTTTCGCTGCAAAATAAGCACTTTTAACGGGTTCGAGCAAACTTAATTTACGATATATCTCTGTGGCTTTTAATGTATTTCCCTGCTTTTCCCATACCTCAGCCATGGCTTCAGTCAGCACTTCACGGTCGGTAATAGACTGTCCGGCGAGTTGCTCCACCTTATTTTCGGACTGTGGGGGGATATCCTTAGTTAATTCAGTGGCTGGCAGTCGTTTAAGTGTTTTCAGCCAATCGGTAAAGCTCTTCAGCTGCTTCCCGAACTGATCGGTAGGCCGCTCTTCCTCATTAATCCGGATTCCCTGCGAAGCAAAATAATCTACGGTATGATAGGGCTCAAAAACCAGGTCATTCGCCGGATTCACCGCTTCCACCGGCACTGGCACCGGCACCGGAATCACCGGAACATCGGCCCTCACTTCTTCCACAACCGCTGTCTCAAAACTGTTCATGCTATCACCTGTCTCAATCTTTACTTCATCTGTTACAATTTCCTTTTCAACCTCTTCAACCATTTCAACGACTTCCTCAACCCTGTCAACATGTAAACCAGTCAACCTTTCAACCTCTTGAACCTCTCAAACCTCTCCATCCTCCAACCTAGAACCTCCAAACTCCAACCTCTAACCTCCAACCTCCAACCCCGAACCTCCAACCTCTTGAACCTCCGCTCCCCCCGTTTCATTCAGCAAATGCTCCACCCAAAGCGGATTATGGAAATAAAGCAGGGTCTTCTGGTATTGCTCTTCAAATTTTTCAGGTGATTCGGTCTGGAGTTTTTTGGCAAGCAGTAATTGGGCTGCTCCGAAATAGGGATTCCGCTCGGCATAGGCTGTCAGTTCCGGCAGACTGCAGTGCTCCAGTGAGTCCTTTTGCAGCAGGGATTTTACCAATTGATTGATACTGACGTTCATGCCTGCAAGTTACGTGAAAGGTTGTTTATTGGAAAGAAGGATACACAGTTCCTGCTTACCATTTCGAAAATAATTTAGTGAAAATATCATCTGTCAGGGTCCGTATCATTTCTTCGGCGAGGTTGATTTCGGCCTGCTGAAATGACTGGTCACCTCTGAATTCAAAACTCCGGCTTACTTCATGCTTTTCCGTTTTATCCGTTTTTCGATCCTGTAAAATGATGGAGATACCCACGGTTAACCGGTTATTGGAAGCTTGCTGGCCCGTGATCGCTGAAGTACTGAAAGAGTATTGGGTAACGGTGCCGCTGATCTCCCAGTCTGCATTGTCATTATTGGTTTGTGTAAGCTTGGTTTGCGAAAGTATTTTCTGCCGTAATTTATCGGACAAAGCCGGACTCAGGGTAGGGTTGACATAGGAGGCCCTGTTCTCCAGCAGGTTGACCTTGATCGTCTTGATGGAATCAGGGATGGCCGCATCGGTAAACCGGTAGATACCACAACTGGAACTGCTGAACAGGGCAGCGGCAAACAGGAGGGCCAGGATACCGGCCGGCAAAAGGGTTGATAATTTTTTCATTATTCTTCGATATCGTATTCTTTTAATTTACGGTACAGGGTCCGTTCACTGATTCCCAGGTCAAGCGCGGCATCTTTGCGTTTTCCCTTGTGCTTTTTCAGGGCTTTGATGATCAGTTCTTTTTCCTTGTCCATGATGTTCAGGCTTTCTTCTACTTCCACATGATCCTGAATGTCATTATTCATCAGGACTGGTTGTGCATGGGGAGTAACGGACTGAATCGTTCCGGGTACATGCATGGGTGGCAGCATGTCCTGTCCGGAATGCCGCAGGTCTTTGAGTTCGTTCAGGATATGCGGGTTTTGTGCCACCAGTTCCGGGTTCTGTAACATATCCAGGAACATGCGTTTTAATTCCGTCACATCTTTTTTCATGTCAAAGAAAAGCTTGTACAGGATTTCCCGTTCATTGGCAAATTCCGGGCCATTGGCTGCACCTGCTGTAGCGGAAAGCATCGGTAACCGGTTACTGGAATAAGGCTGCAGAAATTTTGTAAGATCTTTTGCCCGGATCTGTTTGTCTTCACTTAAAACAGAAATCTGTTCTGCAATATTCTTCAATTCCCGCACATTACCGGGCCAGGGATAGTTTATTAACAGTTGTTTTGCTTCATCATCCAGTTGTACGGAAGAGGTTTTATACTTGGTGGCAAAGTCAGCGGCAAATTTGCGGAAGAGCAGGTGAATATCTTCCGGGCGGTCATGCAAAGCAGGAACGCGAATAGGTACTGTACTGAGGCGGTAATACAGATCTTCCCTGAACTTACCGGCCTGCACCTGTTGCAGCAGATCCCGGTTGGTGGCGGCAATCACGCGTACATCTGTCTTCTGCACTTTGGAGGAACCTACGCGGATGTATTCACCGGTCTCCAGAACCCGCAATAAACGGGCTTGTGTACCAAGGGGCAGTTCTCCTATTTCATCCAGGAAAATAGTGCCTCCGTTTACGGTTTCAAAATACCCTTTACGGGCATCTACCGCACCGGTAAAGCTCCCTTTCTCGTGACCGAATAGTTCTGAATCGATGGTGCCCTCGGGAATCGCCCCGCAGTTCACGGCAATAAAGGGATTGTGCTTGCGGGCGGATAAGGAATGAATGATTTGTGAAAAAACCTCTTTACCCACACCGCTTTCTCCATTGATCAGCACCGTAAGATCAGTGGCGGCTACCTGGATAGCCACCTGTAGCGCATAGTTCAGCGCCGGTGAGTTACCGATGATGCCAAAACGGTTTTTAATACTTTGAATATCCATAGTCTGGGCCCGAAGGCCTGGTATTTATTATGCAATAATTTTTCCCAGCAGGGTGGCCTGGGTGCAATCCGTTACCTGCACGTTTACATAATCACCCTTTTGCAGGGGATAATTTTCTTTCGGAAATACGATCACTTTATTCTGCGAACTCCGGCCCATCCAGTCCTGGTCACTTTTTTTGCTATCGCCTTCAATCAGCACAGTAAAGGATTTGTTCAGATCGCGTTTATTACTTTCAAAAGAAAGTCGTCCCTGCAGATCCACAATTTCCTGGAGTCTTCGCTTTTTTACCTCCAGCGGAATATCATCGGTATACCGGCGCTGGGCCAATGTACCCGGACGTTCACTGTAAAAAAACATATAACTCATGTCGTAACGGCTGTATTCCATTACGGCCAGGGTTTCCAGGTGGTCTTGTTCTTCTTCAGTACAGAACCCGGCAATAATATCTGAGGAAATGCCACAATCGGGCATGATTTCCCGGATCCTGTCTACTTTAGCCAAATACCACTCGCGGGTATACGTACGATTCATCAGTTGCAACACCCGGGTGGAACCGCTTTGCACCGGCAGATGGATATACTTACAGATATTGTCATAGCGGGCCATCACGTGGAGTACTTCATCCGTAATATCTTTCGGATGCGAAGTGGAAAACCGGACCCGGAGCAGGGGAGAGAGCTGTGCTACTTCTTCCATCAGATTGGCAAAAGTGATCACACGGTTAGTTGACTCTTCTACGAAATAATAACTGTCAACATTCTGTCCGAGCAGGGTCACTTCCCGGTATCCTTTTTCAAATAAATCACGGCATTCGTCCAGGATACTGGCGGCATCGCGGCTTCTTTCCCGTCCACGGGTAAAGGGTACCACGCAGAAAGAGCACATATTGTTACAACCCCGCATGATACTCACAAATGCACTGACCCCGTTACTATCGAGACGAACCGGCGAAATATCCGCATAAGTTTCATCACGGCTTAATAATACATTAACCGCTTTTTGTCCGCCGGATGCCTCAGCCACCAGCTCAGGTAAGGAGCGGTAAGCATCCGGTCCGACCACGATATCCACTAATCGTTCTTCTTCGATAAATTTTGATTTCAGCCGTTCAGCCATACAGCCCAGTACACCCACCAGCATTCCTTTTTTCCGGAGCTTGAGTTTCCGGAATTCGGTCAGTCGTTTACGTACTGTTTGTTCCGCTTTTTCCCGGATCGAACAGGTATTAATAAAGATCAGGTCGGCTTCTTCGAGGTTGCGGGTGGCACCAAAACCCTCCTGATTCAGAATCGAAGCCACCACTTCACTGTCAGCAAAATTCATCTGACAGCCATAGCTTTCGATATAAAACCGCTTTTGATACTGATTCGGGTCCTGAACAAAGGGGGCATAGGCTTCCCCCTGTCTTCCTTCATCATGCTTTTCCCGATCATTCGGGGTTACCTTATCTGTCATTAAATCAATCATCCAGCCCTCATTTTGAACAGCAAATATACCTAAATCCCGGGAGAATGTGACAGGTTGTCATAACTGCCTGAGTTACTGATAAACAGATGTTTGTATTTGTCATTTGTGTAAAAAGAAGCCCGGATCGGGCAAGTTCGTCCTAACTTTATCGTCTAATCAAACATGTTGAAAAGGTACCAGCTCCTTTTAGGGTTTTTGTTTTGCGGTTTTTTGGGCATGGCCCAGGTCAAATCAATTGCTGGATTACTGACTGGAAATGTGATGGATGCCCAAAGTAAAGCATTGGAAGGGGCAACGGTACGCCTGATTTCTTTTGCCGATACACTCAATAGCCGCACCATCCTTACCGATAAAGCAGGAGAATTCAGTTTCAGCGGAATTGCTTTCGGGTATTATAAACTTTCCGTGAGTTTTGTCGGACTTCAACCGTTAACCCTCGACAGTATCTATTTCCGTTCAGAACGTTTCGATTTCAATATGGCGGATATCACCCTGAAGCCAAAGTCGAATGAGATGATGGAAGATGTAGTGATCTATGCTGAAAAACCGCTCATTCAATCAAAGGACGGGAATATCACCTTTAATGCCGGAGAGTCAGCGCTTGCGGCCGGTGGAACAGTCAGTGAACTATTGACCCAGGTGCCACTGGTGACCAAGGATCAGGATGGAAAAATATCAGTTCGCGGCAAGGAGCCCAAGATCCTGATCGATGACAAACCGGTTTCCTTAAATATGCAACAACTGCAGGACCTGCTCGAATCGATGCCGGGGAGTTCTGTGGAGAAAATTGAAGTAATGACCAATCCGCCGCCCCAGTATGCCAATGAGCAGGGAGGGGTGATCAATATTGTGACCCGTAAGGGAAGGGTGGGTAAAAGCGGACGGTTATCTTTATCCGGTGGTACGAGGGGTGAGTTTTTATTCAATGGAAGTTTTAATTACCGGAAACAGGGATTGTCGATCAGCATCAATGCCGGTGCAGGATATAATAAATACGGAGGCAGCGGGTATTCCATCCGGAATAATATTTATGCTGACTCTGCTAATTTCTTCAATACACTGAGCAGCAACCAGAGTGAAAGTGTCCGGCCCAATTTCCGGTTTAATCTGGATTATGATTTCAATAAGAAACACGCGGTGAATGTGACCCTGAATTATAATCAGAGTGATGTGGAAAGTGTGAATTCAACCGAATACAGAAATATTAACCGTTTTGATGAATTATGGAAACTGAGTGTGCGTGAAATCCAGAGCCTTGGGAAAGGGTATAGTCCCAATGCCAGTGTTACCTATACCTATCGTGGCCAGCCAGGCGAAGTGCTTCGGATCATCAACAGCTACCAGTTCTCCTGGAATGAAAGTAACCGGGATTTTAATCAGCAGTTTTTTTATCCTGATTTCACACCCACCGGCCTGGACTCCATGCAGCGGCAAAACAACAATACGAAAGTAAACGGCCAGACCCTGAACCTGAATTATGACCGGATGCTGAAGAATAAAAAAACCTTTCTCTCGGTTGGCGGCGTTTATAACCGGTCGAATAATCATGTAACTATTGATGCCAGTTATAAGAAGAAACCGGAAGGAACGATGGAAAAACTGGATATGCTCAGTAATGATTTCTGGTTTCACCAGACTGTGGGCAATCTGCGGGCTTCCGTACGTCAATTGCTGGGTAAGGATTTTAGTTTTACGGCCGGCAGCACAGCGGAGCATACAGGTATCTGGTTTGAATTACTGAAAGAAAACCGGGATGTCAGGAATAATTACCTCACCTGGCTGCCGTTTGCCAATATCAATAAAACCTGGCGGGAAAAACTCAGCCTGACTTTTGCCTACCGGAGAAGTATCCGTCGTCCGGGTATCGGGGAACTGAATCCCACGATTGATTTCTCCGACCCGTATAATATCCGCTTTGGTAATTCAGAACTGGAAGCGTCCACCTCGGATAATTTTGATTTTATTATCGGCAGAACCAAGACCAAATATTTTATTAACCTGGGTTTCGGTTTCAATAAAGTGGATAATATTTTCAGTCAGGTCCGTACTTTATTGCCTGACGGGAAAACCCAGATTACCTGGGAAAATATCAGTGACCGGAAGGAGTTGGAGGTTAGTACCTGGAATGGAGTGACGCTTTCCAAAAAGCTTCGCGTCAATTTCAGTTCCAGTTATACCTATAATATGTACAGTGCTTTTGATAAAACTGTTCGGCGGTTCCGGGATGGCGGATCATTTACAACAAATCTCAATTTTATCTATAATCCTACAGCACTCTGGAGCTTTAACGGAGGCTTTAATATCAACCGTTTTGCCTCTGCCCAGGGATTTGCCCGCTGGAATACCAGTATGAATATGGGACTGATGCGTCGCTTGTTCAATAAGCGGATGACCATAACACTGAGTACGGTGGATCCTTTTGTCAACCAGCAACGTCGTACCTTTACTTATGGTACCAATTTCAATCTGGAGAGTTATAGCCTGACCCGTACAAAAAACTACCGGTTTACGATCGGGTATAATTTCAGTAACGCACCGAAGAAGAAAAGTCAGAAGACCTGAAGCGGGAAGAAGATTACAGAAGCAAGTAAGAAGTAAAAAGTCAAAAGTAAAAAGTAAAAAATCTTAAAGCGGGTAAAGTTCTTCTATACGTCTAAACCAATTATGAGCGGAAGACCGGACTCGAACCGGCTACCTACAGCTTGGGAAGCTGTCGCTCTACCAGGTGAGCTACTTCCGCATTTATACTCCGTAGCTTTAGCGAAGGAGTATTTTATACTCCGTTACTTTAACGAAGGAGTATTTTACATTCCAAAGCCCTTCCTGCCGGCCGGCAGGTTTAGCCAAGGAATAAATTTATGAAACGGGTCCTGAAAATTCAATCTTCCTCGCCAGCCAGCTGTTTTTTACAGGAATGATCCAGTTACTTTCCAGTTCTGCTTTTGTCTGCACCAAATTATTGAAATACAGGGTATCTCCGTTAACAAACCCGTTTTCTGCTGCATAGGGTAGCTGAGAAAGTGGCAGTAATTCCACCTTATCTTTTACTATAAATGCCAGGGATAAACGATCAAACAAGGTTACATCAAACCGTTGTTCAATGTCCTTGATCAGCCGGACCGATGTATCCGTACTGCATCCGCTTACTCCGGAAGCTGTTTCATCCGCCATTAATACAATAAACTGACCAAAAAATAAATAGGCCGCTCCTTTCACGGGTGTGCCATGACTTAACCAACTTCCGGTAAACTGTTTCAGTATGTCTTCTACTTCAAAGGCTTCATTCAATGAAAAGAGCCGGCTGCTCTGATACACCCAAACCCGGGATTCCGGATGAAAATTACCCTCCAGCAGGTATTGATAGTCGAGATTCATACCGCTAAATTACGACCAAATTGATGAGGATGACAATGCTCTTGAAAAATGATGGCTGGCAGATCAATTGGTGCTATGAAAGCACCGAATGGAAACGGTTTGCCAAATGGGAGTTGTTTAAGAAAGGGGGGCTATCCCTGCTACTCTGTTTGCTTATTCCTTTTCGTTATAAAAGGACTAAAGAAGTGAAAGTCAGCCAGCACCAGGTACTTATCGATGGAAAAACATATCTGTTTAATGCAGGTAACCGGGTATTTCAAACTGCAGATCTGTACGATGCGGGTCC
>CAUJFR010000161.1 GCA_963169885.1 Bacteroidota bacterium | reverse complement strand
AAGACCCGGATTAGCTGCAGCGGTCTTTTCAATGGCCTGGCCAGCGGCCTGCCTGTTGATGCCCAGGGCAGTTAAAGCATTTAACGCATCCTGGTGCAAAGTATTGTTTTTCAGGGGAGAAATATTTGATTCGAGGGGTTGTTTGGCCATTTTATCCCTGAGTTCCAGCACCATTCGTTCAGCCGTCTTTTTTCCGATTCCTTTGATGCCCTCAAGGGTCTTTGTATCGCCCTGCACGATGGCCCTGGCCAGTTCATCCGGTTTCATGTACGAAAGCATAACCCGGGCGGTTGAAGCCCCGATTCCTGAAACACCGATGAGCAACTGAAAAACCTCTTTTTCGGCCAGGTCAAAGAAACCATACAGCAGGTGTGCATCTTCCCGGATCAGGAGGCAGGTGTGGAGTAAGCCTTTATCCAGACCCTGAATTTTCGAATAAGTATTCAGGCTGATCTGCACCTCATACCCTACTCCGCTCACATCAATAATCACCGTTGCCGGGGTTTTCTGCACAAAATCGCCTTTTAAGAAAGCTATCATGGGGCGAAAATAGTGAAAGATGCAAAGAACCAAGAACCAAGATGCCCCCACCTTCGCTAAAGCTACGGTGGGCAAGCAAGAAGCCAAAGAAGAACCAAGGCTCAAACATCAAATAAGCACCAATCCTTCTAAGGATGTTTGGTGCTTATATTGGAAAGTTGTTGTTAAAGAAAAATTGCAAAATTCCAACTGGTTTACTTAGCAAGGGCTGTTGACTCCCGACTCCCGACTCCTTACTCCCGACTCCCGACTCCCAACTCCCGACTCCTTACTCCCGACTAATTCCCTGGGGCTGTTTCCTAACAACGAACAGCTAACACCGAACACCTGTAATTCCCTAACTTTGCATCCTTTATTAATCATCAGGCATGAGTAAAAAAATCACCGCCACCATTACCGCAGTGGGTGGCTATGTTCCGGAAGACAAACTGACCAATTTTGATCTGGAGAAAATGGTAGATACCAATGATGAATGGATCCGTACCCGGACCGGGATTTCTGAAAGAAGAATTCTGAAAGGGGAAGGCAAAGCCACATCGGATATGGTGGTGCCGGCCGTTCAGGAATTATGCCGGAAAAGAGGAATCAGTCCGGAAGAGATCGATTGCCTGATTGTGGGAACCGTAACCCCGGATATGGTATTCCCTTCCACCGCCAATATTGCCTGTGATAAACTGGGCGCCAAAAATGCCTGGGGTTTTGATGTGGCCGCGGCCTGTTCCGGTTTTTTATTCTCCCTGACCCAGGGTGCCGCTTTGATTGAAAGCGGACGTTACAAAAAAGTGGTGGTCTGTGGCGCCGATAAAATGAGTGCGATTATTGACTATAGCGACCGCGCTACCTGTATCATTTTCGGGGATGGTGCCGGAGCGGTTTTACTGGAACCTGCCGAAGAAGAGGGATATGGAGTGCTCGACAGCATTCTTAAAACAGATGGTAGCGGAGCTCCGTTCCTGCACATGAAAGCCGGTGGATCTCTGCGCCCGGCCAGTATGGCAACCGTAATGGCCAAAGAACATTATGCTTATCAGGAAGGACAGGCCGTATTCAAATTCGCTGTAAAAGGCATGGCTGATGTGAGTGCTGAATTACTGGAAAGAAATAACCTGACCGGAGAAGATATTGCCTGGCTGGTGCCACACCAGGCCAACCTGCGGATCATTGACGCCACGGCCAACCGGATGGGTTTGCCAAAAGAAAAAGTGATGATCAATATCGACCGCTATGGCAATACCACGGCGGGCACCATTCCGCTTTGCTTATGGGAATGGGAGAAGCAATTGAAAAAAGGTGACAATGTGGTACTGGCTGCATTCGGAGGCGGTTTTACCTGGGGCGCTACCTGGTTGAAATGGGGATATAACGGTGCTTAATAATAGCTGATTGTTACCATTTAACAGGACCGGAAGAATGAGGTTGTTTATTCTTATATTGTGCCGGTTAAGGAATGTTACATTTAAAATCTGATCGTATTACTGAATATGTCAAACCGTCGCCGTGCCAACAGGAAGTTCTGGAACAGAGTGTTCCGACTGACCCTGATCTACCTTATCATCGTTCCCATTATTTTTTATCTGCTCGATAAAACCAGCGTCAGCCAGGAACTGAAAACTGCACCCATTGAATTTATTGCGAAGATGGCTGGTATTGCATTCACCATTTCACTGGTCATCAGTTTCTGGGGACACCGCGATCCGGAACTTCGTAAATACTGATTCTACTTTTTCATTTTTAACCAGAGAAAGAAATCCGTGGAAGGCACTTTCGGATAACCGAGCTGATGCAGCATGGTTATCAATTGCCCCCGGTGATAGGTGCTATGATTAAACACATGCAACAATAACTGACTGGTCTTTATTTTCACCAGTTCCCGCTTATTGGTATGAAACTGTATCACATGATCCAGGGCATTAGCAGAAGCCTGCTTCACCCACTCTTCCCACAGTTTTGACTGGGTAAGCAACCCGGCGGATGCCTCCTGAAATGATCCTGAAAATGTTTTTCCCGGAAGCTCGATTCTTTCCTGCAAACGAAGCCGTTGCCACCAGCCTGATTCCGCATCCCAGATATGTATCAGGGTTTTTTGCAGGCTGTTGAAGCTGGAAGCTGTTTCCTGCAGGCAAACGCCCTCCGGCAAAGCGCCAATCGTCTCTGTTATCTGTTGATTGGCCCAACGATTAAAGGCCGCCTGTTGCTTCATCAGTTCTTTCATTGTTACAGCTGATTAAAGAATGAAAACCGCTAAATTTGAGAAGGCTTTCTCTTCATTCACCGATTCCGGTCCGGATAAAATTCGGACACAATTCATAAACATGGACAAAAACTTTCCCACCGATCCCTCCACCAGTAATTCCCCATTAACCGGCTGGAGTTCTGTTGCCGTACATGGCGGACATATACAAGACCCGATGTACGCACATCAGGTGCCTATCTATGCCAGCAGTACTTATGTATTTGATTCCGCCGAACAGGGTATGCGCCGGTTTGACGGTAAAGAAGAAGGATATATTTACAGCCGCTGGGGCAATCCCACTATGACGGAAGCCGAGGCAAAGATTACCGCCCTGGAAACATTCCAGCTCGGTATCGAGGCCAAAGGCATCCTGCATGCTTCCGGTATGGCCGCCATCGCCACCCTCCTGCTGGCCAACCTGAAACCAGGTGATAAAATACTCAGCCATTATTCACTGTACGGAGGTACGAATGAGATCATCAGTAAGGTACTGCCGGGTTTGCAAATCACCCCGGTGATCGCAGACCTGCGCAACCTGTCCCTGGCAGAAGACCTGATGAAGTCCGACCCGCAACTGAAAATGCTCTATCTCGAGACCCCCGCAAACCCCACGATCCAGTGTGTGGACCTTGAAGCCTTATGCGGACTCGCCAAAAAATACAAACTGATTACGGCCTGTGACAACACATTTGCCACGCCATATTTGCAACAACCATTTAAACACGGCGTTGACTTTATCGTACACTCCACCACCAAATTTCTCAATGGACATGGTACCGCCATTGGCGGAATTCTCCTGGGCAGAGATGTTGCGCTTATGAACGGTCCCATTACCAAACTTCACCGTACACTGGGTGGCAACTCCAATTCCTTTGATGCCTTCCTGCTGATCCAGGGAATGAAAACACTGGAAGTCCGGATGGAGAGACATTGTCACAATGCCATGGAAGTGGCGGGCTACCTGGAAAATCATCCGGCAATTGCACGGGTCAATTATACCGGCCTGGCCAGCCACCCGGATCATGCCGTGGCCATGAAACAAATGCGGCACCCGGGTGCTATGCTGAGTTTTGAACTTAAAGGAGGACTGCAGGCCGGTATCGGATTTATGAATCGGCTGCAAATGTGTGTCCGAACCGTATCACTGGGAACCTGTGATACATTACTTTCTCACCCGGCCTCCATGACCCATTACAGTGTACCCAAGACCGAAAAAGAAAAATATGGCATCACCGATGGACTGATCCGGATGAATACCGGAATTGAAAATATACAGGACATTATCCAGGATCTGGACCAGGCATTAAAACCGTTTAGCTGATCTATAAAAACACATACATGAAAAAACTATTCTTCCTGCTGGCCCTGCTCAGTATGCAGTATGTAAATGCACAGAAAAAATCCACGCGGCCGGCTGACCCGCTGGCGGGTATTGACACCCTGCTGGAAAGAATCCTGAAAGACCGCAATGCCGCGGGATTTGCAGTGGCTGTTATTAAAAAAGATAAGATCATCTATGCAAAGGGATTTGGCTACCGGGATTATGAAAAAAAAATACCCGTAACCCCCAACACCCTTTTCGCTATTGGCTCCTGTACTAAGGCTTTTACCTCTTCGCTCTTGGGTTTACTTAATAAAGAAAATAAACTGGACTATGATAAACCTGCCCGGGAGTACCTGCCCGAACTTCAGTTTTTTAACAATGAGATGAATAACGGGGTTACGGTCCGGGACATGATGTGTCACCGCACCGGTTTGCCCCGGCATGATTTTTCCTGGTATCTTTTTAATTCGGACTCACGCGACAGCCTGCTGCAACGGATCAGGTATCATGAGCCAACGGCTCCCCTGCGGCAAACATGGCAGTATAACAATTTTATGTTCCTGGCACAGGGAATGATTGCAGAAAAACTTTCCGGTAAATCCTGGGAAAAAAACATCAAAGAAAAAATATTCACCCCGCTGGGCATGACGAATTCCAATTTCTCTGTAACGGATCTGGCTAAAGCGCCGGATGCCTCATTGGGATATACCCTGTACAAAGACAGCCTCATTTATCCCACGGATTATTATAACATCAATGCCATGGGTCCTGCCGGCAGCATCAACAGCAGTGTAAATGAAATGAGCAACTGGGTGATGACCTGGATCAACAGCGGCAAATTCAATGGAAAAGAAATTCTACCTGCATCGTATACAAAAGAAGCCATGTCCTCGCAAATGGTGATGAGTTCCGGAATGCCCGATCCGGAAATTCCTGATGCACACCTAGCCAATTATGGATATGGCTGGATGATCAGCTCTTACCGCGGACATTACCGGGTGGAACATGGGGGCAATATTGACGGATTTTCAGCCAGCACCAGCTTTTATCCAAACGACAGTATTGGCATAGTAGTATTGGTCAATCAGAACGCTTCAGCTGTTCCGGGTCTGGTGCGTAATTCCATTGCTGACCGGCTGCTCAATGAAAAACCGATTGACTGGAATGGCCGGACCAACCAGGCCCGGGCCAAAGCAAAAAAAGCGGAAAAAGAAGCGGAAGCAACGGTAATCAGTAACCGTAAATCAGGAACAGCGCCCTCCCATGCTAAAAATGATTATACCGGCCTTTTCAATCATCCCGGTTATGGCACATTTGAAATTATCAACCGCAATGATTCCCTGTTCTTATTATCACCAAACGATATCACCTGGCTGCGGCATTACCATTACGATGTATTTGAAGGCATCACCGTTGACAAAAAAACAGGCATAGACAGTACCCAGAAGGAAGGGTTGAAAATCAATTTCCAGACATCCACCGCCGGTGAAATCAGCAGTGCGCTGATACCGCTGCAGCCGGGATTGAAAGACATTGAATTTACCCGGAAATCAAAACCCAAAGAACTGAATAAAGAAGCCCTCAGCCGCTACACCGGTGAATTCGAATTTGCTCCTGGCGCCAATGTGAAATTTTACCTGAAAGGCGATAAAACATTATTCGCCTTTATTGAAGGACAGCCAGAATATGAACTGGTTCCGGTAGACAAAAACAAATTTGACCTGAAAGTACTCCCTGGTTATAGTGTGCTGTTTGAAGAAAATGAAAAAGCTGAAATACTATCAGCCAGTTTTATCCAGCCCAATGGTACATTTAAAGCGAAAAAGAAATAATGAAGTACTGTTTGTTCACCCTCCTTGCGGGCGGGTTATTGCTCTTTTCATCCTGTAACAACAAGGGAGAAAACTATGACCGGATTATCCGGAATGGGATCGTCTATGATGGCAGCGGAGCCCCCGGTATCAGGGCGGATATCGGCATCCGGAATGACACGATTGCCTTTATTGGCGACCTGTCAGGTGCCAGCGCCACGGAAGAAACCGATGCTGCCGGTCAGGCCCTGGCCCCCGGATTTATCGACACGCATAGTCATCATGCCGGCAATCCCTTCAGTCACCGCGATTTTACGGCCGTGCTGAGTCAGGGAATCACCAGTATTATCATCGGGCAGGATGGAGGATCCAATTTTCCACTGGCTTCTTTTTATCAGCAGTTAACTGACACACCGGTTGCAGTAAATATTGGCTCCTATAGCGGACATAATACTATCAGGGATTCAATACTCGGCAAGGATTTTAAACGAGCCGCTTCAGCTGCGGAAACCGAAAAAATGAAAACCCTTCTCCTGCAGGATATGGAAGCAGGCGCCCTTGGCTTATCCACCGGCCTGGAATATGATCCAGGTATTTATTCAGCCCGTGAAGAAGTGTTGGCGCTTACCAAAATAATTGCGCCATACAACGGAAGGTATATAAGTCATATCCGCAGTGAAGACCGTTATTTCTGGAATGCCATTGATGAAATTATCAATGTTGGTAAGACAACCGGGGTTCCGGTACAGGTCAGTCATATCAAACTGGCCATGCATAATCTCTGGGGAAAAGCAGACAGCCTGCTGGCGATCATGGATCAGGCCCGGAAAGAAGGCGTGCAAATTACCAGTGATATTTATCCCTACGCCTTCTGGCATTCCACGATCCGGGTTTTGTTTCCCGACCGCAATTTCAGCAATGAAAAAGAAGCGGACATGATTCTCCGGGATATCACCCTTCCGGAAGACATCATCCTAGCGGCTTATGAGATCAACCCGGCCTATGAAGGAAAAACACTGGCCGCCATCGCCGCGCTTGAAAATAAAACCCCGGCCCGGATGCTGGTTGAACTGATCGCGCGGATTGAAGCCTGGGAAAAAAGCCATAATGATGAATGTCGTGAAAGTATCATGGCCACTTCAATGGCTGAAACAGATATTACCCGGCTGATGCAATGGCCTTATGCCAATATTTGTTCTGATGGTTCTTCTTCCGGCAGACATCCGCGCGGACACGGCGCCTTCCCCCGGGTTTTAGCCAAGTACACGCGGGAAGAAAAAGCGCTCACCCTGGCACAGGCCATTTACAAAATGACCGGTCTGGCTGCCACCAACCTGGCGATTGAAAAAAGAGGCTTTCTGCGCACCGGCTATTTTGCGGATATTGTCCTTTTTAATCCTGACACCGTGAAAGATCTCGCCACCGTGGAAGAACCCCACGCATTATCTGAAGGTATCCTGCAGGTATGGGTGAACGGACAATCCGTTTATCTTACTAAAAAACACAGCGGCCTCTTCCCGGGGCAGCTGATCAAACGAAAATAAAAAACTGAAATACGTTATGTCAATCAATGTCAGACCTGCCGTGAAGGAAGATTGTCCCCGGCTGCTCGAACTGGTCAGGGAACTGGCCTTGTATGAAAAAGCACCGGATGAAGTAACTGTGTCCATGGAGCACTTTGTGGAAAGTGGTTTTGGCGAAAAGCCGGTTTGGTGGGCATTTGTCGCGGAAGAAGGCAACATGATTTATGGCTTTGCCCTTTATTATATCCGCTATTCCACCTGGAAGGGCCAGGCCATGTACCTGGAAGACATTGTGGTAACAGCATCAGAACGAGGTAAAGGGATTGGCAAACTGTTGTTTGACCGGCTGATTGAAGAAGCCAGAGAAAAGGGGTTCAAGCGGATGGTTTGGCAGGTGCTGAAATGGAATGAACCGGCTATAAATTTTTATAAAAAATATAAAGCTGACTTTGACGGGGAATGGTTCAACAGTTCCATTTATATATGAGTTTATGACCTGAACCAGTTCTGCTGATGAGCCATACTGATGACTTCAGCTTTGGACTGCACATGCAGTTTTTCGTATACATTGGCAATATGTTTACGAACGGTGAGTACACTGATATTCAGTTCCACCCCGATCCGTTTTGCATCCCATCCTTTGACCATATATTCCAGTATCTCTTCTTCCCGGCTGGTGATCATAGAAGGTACCGTGTTTTTATCCTCCGGCATATCCGGCAGATTAGCCCTGCTCATTAAAAGAAGGGCTTTCCGGGCAACCGCCGGACTCATGGGTGCTCCTCCGTATTCCATCACATTAGTCACTGCTTCCTGGAGCACCTGGGCGGGTTCATGTTTCAGCAGATAACCGGAAGCACCGGCCCTGATGGCTTCGAATATTTTTTCCTCTTCATCAAAAACAGTCAGCACGATAAAATGAATAGCGGGATGCAGTGATTTGGCGACCCTGATTGTTTCAATCCCGTTCATTTCAGGCATTTCCAGATCCATAAAAATCACCTGCGGCAGCCGGGACTCCGGTAAGCCTTTCAGTTCTTCCAGGCATTGCTTCCCGTTATTCGCCACAAAGACCAGTTTCAGTTGATCCATTGTCTGGATCTTCTGAAAAAAGGTATTCCGGTTAATACTATTGTCTTCTGTTAATGCGATACTGAATTTCATATCCTGCAATTTACCCGGGCTCCCCGGGGAATAAAATAATCAGTTTGTAGTAGATACTATTTCTACAATTGTTCCGCCAGATGAGTTGGGCCGCCAGTTTATCGTGCAGCCCGACTCCCGGCTTCTTTCCTGCATGGTATGTAATCCGTGGCCACCTCCCCCATTTGTCAGCAATCCGGGATCAAACCCCTTCCCATTATCTGTAATACTGATTTTCCAGTGGTTGTTACTTTCAATAATAACATAGATTAAGGAGGCTCCACTGTGTTTCAGCGCATTGTTCACCCCTTCCTGCACCACCCGGTATAAATGAAAAGCCTGGGCGGCAGACAACTGCTGATCCTGCTCAACATACTCGGTCACTTCCAGCCGGGTATCCGGGTAACTTCTTCCGATCCGGCTGATAAATAATTTTACCCGGTCACTGAGTGCAGTAAGCGTAAGACTTTCCTTACGCAATACCCAGATAGTATCATTCAACTGGGATATGACAGAACCGGAATTATTTTTTAATTCGGTAAACGCAGCCGAGGATACGGGATCATTCTCCTGTATACGGATATAATTCAGGTTGGAGACCATGGATGCCGCATAAGCACCGAGATTGTCATGAAGATCTGATGCAATCCGGACCCGTTCCTTTTCCTCAGCTTTGCGGATGGCCTCTTCCGCATTTCGTTTCTCTTCCGCCAATGCCATTTCCATTTCCATTTTTTTCTTCCGGCTGTAATGACGGAACAACAATATTCCGATGGCCGCCGCCATAAATGCAAAAAGGATAGTGCCTGTCAGCCAGTAGTTCTTTAGCGTCAGGTTGAGCTTCTGTTCACTGATCAGTTTTTCCTGCCGCACGGCTGCGCGGTTGGCCAGGAGGTCAGCGAGCATTTTGGAAGAGTTGATGCTGTTAAATGAATCTTTTAACCGTAGGATTTTTTCCAGCGTTTCTCCATACGCCTCATTTAACCCGGCTGCTTTGTAATTATCAGCCAGCGCCTGGTAGATCATCATCAATTGAGACGTAAGCCTGGATTCCATGGCCAGAGCCACCCCTTCCTTCCCGAGAAGTATTCCTTTTTGTGGTTGATTATTGGCCGCATAATAAGCGGCCAGGCTGCTCATATCATAGACAATGTAAAAGGGGTCATTAATCTTCTTGCGGATCATCAGTGCTTCATGCAATGATTGTTCAGCCAGCGGTGCCTGGTGGTTATCAATAAAGATCCGCGCCTGCATACTCAGGGCATTTGCCAGGAATACCAGGTTATTGTTTTGCCGGGCATCCCGGATCGCCACATCAATATAATACCGGGCAGAATCAACATGCCCCAGCTTATTATGCGCCAGGGCCAGGTTACTATATAAGGCCCCGTAATTCTTATAAAACAGGGGATTCGATGAAGTGGCCATGGCTTTGTTTAACCATTGCAGGGCTTCCTGGTACTGCCCCATTTCCAGTTGCACCCAACCAATGCCCGTCCTTACCTGTACCAGGGTCAGCGTATCCCGGAGTTCTTCAGCCTGGCTGATCACATCAATCATGGTGGAAAGCGCGAGTGTAAACTGACCAGCCCGGTCATACACTTTTGACTTAAGGAATAACAAGGCCAGGTACAGGGACTGACGCGACTTGTCTTTCTGATAATGACCAAGCAATGACTCCAGTAAAACCAGGGCACTGTCATGATCATTTCTGCGCACATAATAATTCAGCCGTCCTCGTTCAGCAAGCCGGATCAGTTCCGCTTTCCCGGTTGCCACCGCAATCTGTTCAGCCCGGATCACATAAGGCAGTAGTGTATCGGGATCCAGGTTCTGTTCGGCAAGCTTCACCACTTCAGTGATATACCCTTCCCCGGGTTTTTGCTTATCAAGCAGCTGCCGCATACTATCCACAGCAGTGGTTTGCCCGGTTGCGTGTAACAGCGGAGCCATAAACAGGACAATAAACAGAAGAAGGCGAATCATATACAGGTGAAAATCTTTTTCTAAAATAATCATTTCTGCTTTGCTGAAGCAGTAAAAAACAGGGTCTACTACAAATTGAGTATTGGCCAGCCCTCCCCAAATAATCAATTTCAACCTGTAAAAACACACTTGCTTACAGATCTTATTCCGACTAAAAAAAACAGCATGAAACAAAAACACTTCTTTCTCCCATTGCTCTTACTCCTGCTCGTAAGCTGCAATAAGTCAGACACCGGCACCACCCCCACTGGCCTGCCCGCACCACCCGCTTCCCTCGGACTGAGCTCCTTTTATAAAAAATATACCGACGCTGGGGGCATTCCGGTAGTAAGTTCGGCGGCCGTAGATGACCAGGCCTTACTGAAAGCAAAAGAGATCATCCTATATATGGTCAGTACGATACCTGCGGAGAAAGCGAAAATGATAGAGAACAAATTAAGGGTAGGTATACTGGGGATCAATGAACGACCGACCCAATTGCCGGAGTACAGTGACCTTTATACAGCATTTCCAGGTACGGACTGGGATAACCGCGCCAGGGCTTATGGTGCCACCCTGCAACGCCCGCTGACCAGCAACTGCGAAGAAAACATGTTATGCCGGCAGGATATTGATCGCTATAAGGGTGAAGAAATCCTTACACATGAATTTGCACATGCCATTCATGAACTGGGCATTCGATTCACCACACCCGGTTTTGATGCAGAATTGCAGGCTGCATTTAATACTGCCATTTCCAATAACCTATGGGCAAATACCTATTCACGTACCGATATACGTGAGTACTGGGCAGAAGGAGTACAGAGCTATTTCAACTGTAATGTGGATGTCCCGTCAGCCAATGGAGTACATAATGAAATAAATACCAGGACTGAATTACAGAACTATGATCCGGCTCTATTCAACCTCATAAAGCGCTACTTCAGTGCAGAGAGCCGTAAACATGGATGTTATTAAACAGTCAGCGGTATAAACAAAAAACACCCGGATCGCTCCGGGTGTTTTTGAATAGTTCTTTTGTATCCATTGATCAGTTCACGCCTTCCACCTGCATTTCTTTATTGATTTTGAGCACCAGTCCCTGCAGTACTTTACCCGGACCTGCCTCGGTAAAACGGGTGGCTCCGTCGGCAATCATCGCCTGCACACTCTGGGTCCACTTCACCGCACCCGTTAACTGATCTACCAGGTTTTGTTTGATCTCTTCATTATCCATCACCGCTTTTGCCGCTACATTCTGGTAAATGGCACAGGTGGGCGTATGGAATTTGGTTGATAGAATTTTTGCCTGTAATTCTTCTTTGGGCGGTAACATCAACGGAGAATGAAAAGCACCACCAACGGGCAGTACCAGCGCTCGTTTAGCACCAGCGGCTTTCATCCTTTCACAAGCGATGTCAATGCCTTTTCTGGAACCACTGATCACGAGCTGACCCGGACAATTATAATTAGCCGGAACGACGATCTCCCCGGTTTCCTGTTGTACTTCCGCACAGATCGCTTCTACTTTCTCATCCGCCAGGTTGAGTACGGCGGCCATGGTGGATGGATTCACATCGCAGGCTTTCTGCATGGCGGTGGCACGTACGGCCACCAATTGCAATGCATCTTCAAAACTCAGGGTTCCGTTGGCCACCAGCGCGGTAAATTCACCCAATGAATGACCAGCGACCATATCCGGACGGGCGCTTTCAATACTCTTAAATGCAATCACCGAGTGCAGGAATATGGCAGGTTGTGTCACATTTGTTTGCTTGAGGTCTTCTTCAGTACCACCAAACATGGTATCCGAAATTCTGAACCCTAAAATTTCATTCGCCTGTTCAAATAATTTTTTCGCAAAGGCACTGTTCTCATAATGATCCTTTCCCATTCCCGGAAACTGAGATCCTTGACCGGGAAAAATATATGCATGTTTCATGGTAGCTGGTAGTTATAGAAACAAAAATGCCATAAAGGTTTTAATTAGAAAAATCTTTATGGCATTTCCGCAAATATTATTCATTCTCAGCTTAATCGGGAGCCGATCAGTTTCATAAATTCACTCCGGGTGGAGTTTTTATGGAATTCCCCGTCAAAAGCAGATGTGGTGGTTACTGAGTTTTGTTTCTGCACCCCCCGCATCATCATGCAAAGATGTTTGGCTTCTATTACAACGGCCACTCCCAGCGGATTAAGTGTTTCCTTGATGGCATCCTTGATCTGGATGGTCAGTCTTTCCTGCACCTGCAGCCGGCGGGAATACACATCCACCACCCGGGCCACTTTACTCAGACCGGTGATCCAGCCATTCGGGATATAGGCCACATGGGCTTTCCCGAAAAACGGCAGCATATGGTGCTCACACATACTGAAGAGTTCAATATCTTTCACCACGATCATCTCACTCACTTCTTCATGAAATTTTGCGGAATTCAGAATCGCGTGTGCATCCAGCTGGTATCCTTGTGTAAGATACTGCATGGCTTTGGCCACCCGTTCCGGGGTTTTTTGTAACCCTTCTCTTTCCGCATCTTCACCGATCAGCCCCAATACATCCTTATATGATTTGATAAGTCCGCTGGTGGTGGATTCATCATACTGTTCAATTTTACTATACGCCATAATTTCCTTATTTAAACCGGATACTCCACAAAGTTCCGGGGTGTTTCATATAAACGCACCTGCAATTCAAGTTCTGGTCCGATATGCGGGCGCAATAAATTATAAATAACCACCGCGATATTTTCCGCGGTCGGGTTCAGATTCCTGAATTCCACCGTATCGAGGTTCAGGTTCCGGTGATCAAAGCGTTCCACGATTTCCCGTTGCACCAGGTCACTCAGTATTTTCATGTCCATCACATACCCCGTTGCCGGATCCGGTACGCCCACCACTTTCACTACCAGATCGTAATTATGTCCATGATAATTGGGGAAAGCACATTTACCAAATACACGGTCATTGGTCGCCTGATCCCAGCCGGGATTAAACAACCGGTGCGCTGCATTAAAACTCTCTTTCCGGAAAACGGCCACCTTGTTACTCATGCTACAATTTAAGAAATATGAACGGCTAACCCGCAGGTTATAACAGGGAACGGAACTATTTGTTCACAGCTTCCTGCTCCCCATAATATTCCACGTAAATTTTATCGGTTTCCACCAGTTTCAGGCAATGCAAGGGTGCATCAGCCGGTAATAAAGGCTGCAACTCATTCCAGATACCGATCACGAGGTTTTCAATAGAACACATCTTCCCTTTCATAAACCCGACATCCTCGTTCAGGTTCCGGTGATCCAGTTGCTCGATGATCCGTTCCTGCACCAGTTTACCCAGTTGTTTGGCATCGAAGATAAATCCGGTGTCCGGATCAGGATAGCCCTTAATGGTTACGTATAATTCGAAATTATGTCCATGCCAGTTTTCATTGGCACAGCGCCCGAATACAGCGTCGTTCTTTTCCTTGGTCCAGCGGGGATTGTACAGCTTGTGAGCCGCATTAAAATGTTCGATCCGGGTTAAGTAAACCATGCTTTACTTTTTGAGTTTCCCCTCCGGCATTCGGGCGGAGAGGTACCGCCGTTTTTTTATCTGCGGGGCACAAAGGTACGAGAAACTTCCCCTTTTATGACCCGGATAGGGAACAATTAAGCACCTTTGCAGAAACAGCAGAAATGAATATCCTGGTCATCGCCGCCACGCCCATTGAAATAAATCCATTCCTGGAGCAGCTGCGAAACGGCCTCATTTCCCGGCAGCCGGATGTACTGATCACAGGCATCGGACTGACGGCCACCACCTGGTCGCTGACCCGGCAAATCCTGATTAAAAAACCAGATCTAGTGATACAGGCCGGTGTTGGCGGTTGCTTTGACCGGCGAATTCCTACCGGCACGGTCTTGGCGATCAAACAGGAAGCGATTGCCGATCAGAGCGTGATCGAGCTGAATACACTGAGAACATTATTTGACCTGAAGCTCGTACCTGCCAACCAGTATCCTTTTTCAAAAGGATGGCTGGTGAATAAAAATGAAGTGCTGAAGAAAGTGAAACTGAAAAAAGTGAATGGCATTTCTGTCAATGAAATCACCACTGATCGGAAAAAGGTGAAATTTTATGAACAACAATTCGCTCCCGTGGTTGAATCCATGGAAGGAGCCGCCCTGCATTATGTCTGCCTGATGGAAAAACTGCCCTTTATTCAACTCAGGGCCGTATCAAATTATATTGCGGAACGGAATAAGAAGAACTGGAATATGAAAACCTCCATTATTAACCTGAACACGGAATTGATCCGTTTACTGGACAAATTATGAAACTGACCCTGGGCTTCTCCCCCTGCCCCAACGACACCTTTATATTTGACGCACTGGTCAACCATAAAATGGATACCGGCGGACTTTCCTTTGAGGTGATACTGGAAGATGTGGAAACGCTGAACCAGTGGGCCTTGCAGGGCAAACTGGATATCACCAAACTCAGCTTCCCGGCTTTTTTCAAATCAGCACCCCAATATGTATTGCTCGATTCAGGCAGTGCCCTGGGTAAAGGCGTAGGCCCGTTACTGGTCAGTAGTGCTGATAACACAAACCCGGATGTCAGTAAGAGCCGGATTGCCATACCGGGAATCAATACCACGGCCAACCTCTTGCTCAGTTATGCTTACCCGGAAGCAAGGAATAAAACCGCTTTTATTTTTTCCGCTATTGAAGAAGCGGTGGTCAGCGGTGAAACAGACCTGGGACTGATCATTCACGAAAACCGGTTTACTTACCAGGATAAAGGATTAAAAAAAGTCATGGACCTGGGAGAATACTGGGAAAATAAAATGAATGTGCCGATTCCCCTGGGCGGGATTGCGGCGAAAAGAACCTTGGGAACGCCATTGGCAAAACAGGTCAGTAAGCTGATCGAAGAAAGTCTGGCTTTTGCCTTTGCACAATATCCGGAAGTCACCGGCTACGTAAAAGACCACTCACAAACGATGAGCGAGCAGGTCATGCGACAGCATATCGATCTCTATGTAAATAATTATTCCCTGCAACTGGGTGATGATGGAAAGAAAGCGATTATGGAATTGTTCAATGTATACCATTCTATGCAGGGCAATGAAAAGATGATAACACCGGATTTATTTCTTTAACGCCGCCGCATAGGTTTCCAGGCATCTTTTCCTGGCCACTTCATGTACCACTATAGGCCGGGCATAGGTGAGTTCTTCAAACTCAGGCACCCATTGCCGGATGTATTTCAGCTCCGGATCAAATTTCTGTGTTTGCAGGTAGGGATTGAATACCCTGAAATACGGAGCCGCATCACAGCCGCTGCCTGCCGCCCATTGCCATCCGCCATTATTGGCCGCCAGGTCAAAATCAAGGAGCTTGCGTGCAAAATAACCTTCGCCCCATCGCCAGTCGATCAGGAGATGTTTGGTCAGAAAGGAGGCCACTATCATCCGGACCCGGTTATGCATAAAGCCCGTGGCATTGAGTTCACGCATACCGGCATCCACCATGGGATAACCGGTCTGCCCTTTACACCAGGCGTCAAATTCATGTTCATTATTTCTCCAGCGGATCTTGTCATACTCCGGTTTAAAGGAATGTCCCACGACCCCTGGAAAATGCCAGAGGATCATGTGATAAAAATCCCGCCAGATCAATTCATTTAAAAAAGTTTCATTCAGCACACCGGCTTCACGGGCCAATTCGCGGATACTGATGGTGCCAAAACGCAGGTGCACACTTAACCGGGATGTTCCCGGCAGGGAGGGAATATCCCGTTGTTCCTTATACCGGCTGATGACTTCTTTCTTCCAGCTGTTGGCCGGGAAAGGAAGACCCGTGGCTGTGAAACCCATCGAACCGAGGGAAGGAATGGCTTTCGCTGGTTGCTGAAAGAAGTGTCTGAAATATTTTTTTGTGTTGAATACGGGCATTGTTTGCGCCCCCAACACGGCCTTCCATTTCCTTGAATAAGGAGTGAATACGGTATAGGGTTTCCCGTCATCCTTCAGTACTTCATTTTTCTCCAGTATCACCTGGTCCTTGAACGTCTGAAATGAACAACCCTTTGCTTTCAGCCATTGCCCGATGGCCTGATCCCTTTCAAGGGCGTAGGGTTCATAATCGTGATTGGTATAAACGGATGTCACATTATACTCCCTGAACAGCTCCTGGTACACCTGCAAGGGTTTTCCATACCTGACATCGAGGGTGCTGCCGAGTGCTGTCAGTTCCTCTTGCATACCGGAGAGTGCCCGGTGAATAAACTCCACCCGACGGTCATCCTTATCTTCCAGCGAATCCAGGATATCCGTATCAAAAATAAAAACGGGAAGTACAGGTTGTCCGGCTTGTAGCGCCTGGAACAACCCGGCATTATCGGTAAGACGAAGATCGCGGCGGAACCAGAAAACAGAAACAGCAGGCTTCATGTGGGTGCAACAAGTTTACCGGGGAATTGTTTGGATGATCCGGGAATAAATTTCGGAGGAGTACCGGTTACTGTACATACAATCTCCGAAGCGGCGGACCCATTTTATACCATGAATGGCATTGGTGAGAAAAACTTCATCGGCTGCTTCCAAAGCGGAAATCGTTACCGGCGCTTCGGCTACATTATACCCGGCCGCCAGCATTTCGCGGACCAGGTACTTTCGCATCACCCCATCCACTGCTCCTTGTTCCGGTCCGGGTGTAAGAAATTGGCCGTCTTTAACTATAAACAAATTGGCAATAGTACTATCGGCAATATGACCATCCTGATTCAGCAGCAGGCAATCATTCAGCTTGTTTTCTTTTGCATAAAGGGAGGCCATGGTATAGGGGAGAAAATTAGCCGACTTCAAACCCGAAAAAAGATCCACCTGTTTACATGTATCCGGATAAATACCGATCTCCAGCCCGTTTTCATTCAGCCGGCTGAAACTATCGGGCAGTGACCAGCATTCGATCAGGTATTGTACAGTACGGTCTGCATCATAGAGACCGCCATTACCCCGGAAAAGCGATAAGCGGACCCGGCCCAGTTCCAGCACCTGGTTTTTCTCTGCCAACTGTATAATCGCAGCAGCGAGTTTACTGGTTGAAAAAAGTCCGGGCAATTCAAACTTCAACAGATCTGCTCCCTTCATCAATCGCTGGAAATGCAGTTCCTTCAGGAGAATGACGCCCTTATCAAGCTTCATCGTCTCAAATAAACCATCGCCATAGCGATATCCCCGGTTGGAAGCCAGTAACACCGGCTGATCCGCCGGGGTGATTTTTCCATTGAAAGAAATGTACATGGCTCAAAGTAACGAAAAAAGGCGGCTGCGCCGATTTTAACACATAGAAGGCAAATAGGGTCATAGGGTCACATAGAAATACAAATCCTATGTGTATGCTATGTTTCTATGTTATTATGTGTCAAAAAAACTCCGCGTAGCGGATGGCGGCTGCGGCGATTTTAACACATAGGAGGTACATAGGGTCATAGGGTCACATAGAAATACAAATTCTATGTGTATGCTATGTTTCTATGTTACTATGTGTCAAAAACTCCGCATAGCGGAGAACACCAGTCACAAAAAAGAGGCCGCCTCTTTTGAGACAGCCTCTTTATAAATAATAAGGATTAGTTCGTTGTGTGCTCAGTTAAGTCAGGCTTGTTCAACAAGTCCGGCTTTTACCGCATACATGACCAGGCCGGCCATGGATTTAGTACCGGTTTTGGTTTTGAGTTTATCACGGATGGCTTCTACGGTCCGGGGACTCAGGTCCACGATATCCGCAATCTCCTTCGTACTTTTCTCATCACACATCAGTTTAAGGATGGTGATTTCCTTTTCGGTCAGCTGCACATCCTGTGGCATAGATGACTCATGATTCCTTTTGGTACGCAGACCACTCAGCAGGGCTTTATTGGTCAGGTCATTGAAATGGAAATCATTTTCAAATACACCGCGGATCGCTTCATAGATCAGTTCGGCACCGGATTCTTTAGTGATATATGAATTAGCACCCAGCTCCATCATTTTTGAAATAACCGAATGGTCATTCAGGAAGGAGAGCATGATTACTTTAATATCAGGGTATAATTTTTTGATTTCCGGTAAAGCGGTCAGTCCATCCATGATCGGCATCTGAATATCGAGCAGTACCACATCCGGCTGGATATGACGGAGGAGGTTCAGCAGCTGCATACCATTTTCGGCTTCAGCAACCATCTGAATATCTTTTCTTGCCTGTAATGCTGTCTTGATACCGGTACGGAATAAAGCGTGATCATCTGCAATCGCCACCTTAATAACGGAGTTAGAGTCGGGGTTTTTCATGATTTAGAGAATTAGTAAAACAATTATTGGATTAAAGTATTTATTCTGAGTGCAAGTTGGAGAATTCCTGTAACATATACCATAGTGAAAGTACTTGATTTAAAAATTGCGGAAACTACCGAAAAGAAAATGTCCGAACGTAGCTTTACGAGTCCGGCTCAGTGTATTTACCTATACGACGGTAAATACCGATGATGGGAAATAGGGAAGTTCTTCTCTTGTTCACATGGATGTGTGGATATACTTTTGTGTCAGAAAGTTGATTGAGCGGATGAACTGTATTATCTCATCCAGTGTCCATAACCGTCCAGAAAGTCTTTTCCAATTCCCTTGAAAAACCGACCCCGATTTCCATCGGGATACACTTCCCGGCAATCAACTTTCACTTTTAAAAATATTGGTCCCGTTTTTCCGATCCAACCCTGTAGAAAAAACCGAAACCAGAGCGCCATTAAACCTTTCCTGATGAAGCGCTGCTTAAAAAGCTTTTCTTTTCATAACAGTAACAAAAAGCCCCGGTCTTCATAACGCCGGGGCTTAGCCTTTGTAGCAAGTATTGTTTCAGGGTTTCTGAGCTACCAGGTAAGCACGGGGCTCCCCCTGGGTAAATTTTTTCCGGCCGGGAATACTGTATACCTCCTTTAACTGTAAACCGGCTACCTTCAACATGGCTTCCATTTCGTTCAGGGAATAAATATAATCCACCCCTTCTTTTACCTCCCTGTTTCCTGCAGCATCAATTGTGATGGTCTCCACTTCGATGCGGGTTGGCTGGAAAAGCATTTGTCCCCGGGATAAAAAAGTGTACTCCCCGTACTGACTCCAACTGCTCGTGAAAGGTTTACTGAACGCGATCTCTGCAATACTCCAGCTATTAATCAGCAAATGTCCTCCTGGTTTCAACTGATCCGCAATATTGCCCAACAGGTTCTGTGTATCGGCCGCATTGAAAAAGTTGAGGCTGTTACCCATACAGAGCGCTAAATCAAACTGCTCACCGGATTGAAATTGAATCACACCGGAACAGGCGGTTTCCACCGGCAGGTTTTCGGCACCGGCCAAGGTTTTAATTTCATCGATATAGTCGGGCAAATTATCAACGGCCAATACGCCGATACCCTTTCGGGCCAGCGCCAGCGTATGACGTCCATACCCGCACATCAGGTCCAGCACCCGGCTCCCGGGCTGCAGGTTAAAATGAGGGACCATAAAGTCCACTTCCTTTACGGTCAGTTCGGCCGGGATCAGGGTCTTCCAGATATCCTTATAGTGGCCATCAAAAAAATCATCATTGATATTGCTCATACGAAAAGCGTTGAGATAAAAAAACCGGGACAACCCGGTCATTCATTTATTCCAATAATTTGTTCCGGGTGGCATACATCACCAGTCCGGCGATGGTCTTGGCCCCCACTTTCTGTTTCATGTTCTGCCGGATGGTTTCAATAGTCCGGGGACTCAGGAATACTTCTTTCGAAATTTCTTCGGTGGTCTTGTCATCCGCGATGAGCTTCAGGATGCGGAGTTCCTTTTCAGAGAGTTTTACCGGGTTTGGATAAAACTGCCGGACCGTTTTCTTATGCTGAAGTTTCAGCAGTACGGCTTTATTAACGAGTTCATTGAAGTAGAAGTCATCATTCATACAGGTCAGGATGGCCTGGTAGATCTCTTCAGGGTCGGTGGTTTTAGTTAGGTAGGCATTGGCGCCCATTTCCATCATGCGGGTGATCATCTCCTGGTCATCATACATTGTCAGGACAATAATCTTAATGGTTTCATATTCTTTCCGGATCAGTCCGATGGCATTGATTCCGTCCACATGC
>CAUJFR010000160.1 GCA_963169885.1 Bacteroidota bacterium | reverse complement strand
CATTCAGAACCAGTTTCTCATAATCTTCCTGGGCCACTGTAAAGAGCAGTTCATAATCTTCCCCGCCACTTAACGCACAGGCGGTGGGATCTATTTCAAATTTAAAGGCTGCTTTTTTCATTTCCTCCGATACTGGTATCTGGTCTTCATATAAAACACAGCCCAGGTGGCTGTCTGTGCAGATATGCAGGATTTCCGAGCTCAGACCATCACTGATATCCATCATGGCCGTTGGTTTTATCTGGTTGGTGGCAAAAAATTCCACGATGTCCTTCCGGGCCTCTGGTTTTAGCAGTCGGCCAATCACATAAGTTTCCCCTTCCAGATCCGGCTGCACACCCGGACTTTCAATAAATATCTTTTTTTCTCGTTCCAGAAACAGGAGTCCTACATAGGCCGCACCAAGGTCACCACTTACACAAAGCAGGTCGCCTTTTTTAGCGGTGCTTCTTTTTACATAATTATCCGGAGCCACCTCCCCGATCGCGGTGAGGGAAATAATAAATCCTTTTTGAGAGGTAGTGGTATCGCCACCCACCAGGTCTACCCCGTATTTTTCACAAGCCGCATATACCCCTTCATAAAATTCATCAAGGGCTTCGAGACTGAAACGGTTGCTGATACCGATACTTAAGATGACCTGCGTGGGTATGGCATTCATCGCATATACATCACTGAGATTAACGACCACGCTTTTATACCCCAGGTGTTTGAGCGGGGTATAGATCAGGTCAAAATGCACCCCTTCCACCAGCAGGTCGGTGGTTAAGACCGTTTGTTTACCAAAATGATCGATTACCGCCGCATCATCACCCACACCCAATATGGTGGAGGCGTTCTGAATTTCAATATTACGGGTGAGGTGGTCAATCAGGCCAAACTCACCCAGGCTGCTGATTTCTGTTCTTTCTGTACTCATAATTCTTTTTCATTATTAATAACGGCCAGCATTTCCTCATGGATCAGGCCATTGGTAGCCAGTATCCGGTGCTGGTACACGGAATAGGGGGCGCCGGTAAAATCAGTGACTTTACCGCCCGCTTCTTCTACCATCAGGAAACCTGCGGCACTGTCCCAGGGTTCCAGCTTATGCTCATAAAACCCGTCAAATCGTCCGGCTGCCACCCAGCAAAGATCAATGGCAGCGGAGCCCAGGCGTCGTACGGGAACACCTTTCCGGATAAAACGGTCAAATATTTCTAACGGACCATTGGGCATATTGATATACGTATACGGGAAACCCGTCACCAGGCAGGCTTTAACGGCGGCCGTTTCTGTACTTACCCGGATTGGCTGATCATTTAAAGTGGCTCCCTTCCCTTTCTCGGCAAAGAAAAATTCATTCAGGTGTGGGTTGTAAACGGCACCCATTATCACGTTCCCTTCATGTTCGAGTCCGATGGAGACACAGTTCAGCGGAATGCCATGGGCAAAATTCACCGTCCCGTCGATCGGATCAATAATCCATTTGTAGACTGAATCCTGAATGATTTCGCCTGTTTCCTCTGCCAGGACCTGGTGATCCGGAAAATGAGATTTGATCACCGAAAGAATGGCTTTTTCAGCCGCATGGTCTGCTTCTGTCACCAGGTTATTGACACCTTCTTTATTACTTATTTTAAATTCCCCGTTAAAGAACCGGAGAATCTCAGCTGCGCCTGCTTTGGCAGCAGTGATCAGGGCGGTTTTAAGCATGTGCAAAGATAGAGCGCAGATAGCTATGCGGGAAATGAATTTATGGCAGTGGCAAAGGCTATTTTGCACTCCAGTAAAAAACTTCGTACTTCGTGGCTATAAGTATGTCCCCTTTTGGAGTTGTCGGTTATCATAGTGAATTATAATGTAAAACACTTTCTCGAACAGTGTCTTTATTCTGTCCGCCAGGCCCTTAAAAAAACCAGCGGGGAAATCATTGTAATCGACAATTGTTCATCCGACAACAGCCTTGGTTATCTCCAACCACGTTTTCCGGATGTATGTTTTGTGGCAAATAAAGAAAACCTGGGATTTGCCCGTGCCTGTAATCAGGGATGGAAAATGAGTGCCGGCCGTTTTGTCCTTTTTCTCAATCCGGATACCATCCTCCCGGAAGATTGCTTCGAAGCGGCTATCCGTTTTTTTGACCAACATCCGGAAGCGGGTGCCCTGGGCAATAAAATGGTGGATGGCAGCGGTGATTTTCTGAAAGAATCCAAAAGGGCCTTCCCTTCACCTCTGACTTCGCTCTATAAATTGTTTGGCTTATCAAAATTGTTCCCACGTTCGGCCCATTTTTCCCGCTACCACCTGGGTCACCTGGATGAGAACAAAAACAATGAAGTGGATGTACTGGCAGGGGCTTATATGATGATCAGAAAAAATGTACTGGACGAAGTGGGTGGTTTTGATGAACGCTTTTTTATGTATGGCGAGGATGTGGATCTGAGTTACCGGATTCAGAAATCGGGCCGGAAGAATTACTATTTCGCGGGTAGCCCCATCATCCATTTCAAAGGCGAAAGCACCCGCAAAGGCAGCATGAACTATGTCCGGATGTTTTATTCAGCCATGAGCCTGTTTGTACGTAAACACTACGGCGGAAGACAAGCGGGTCTTTTCAACAGTCTGATTCATCTCGCCATCTGGTTCAGGGCAGCCCTCAGCGCTGCAGGTCAGTTTATCCGCCGCATCGGACTGCCACTGATTGATGCGGTATTGATCCTTTTCTCCTTCTGGATTATGAAAGAAATCTGGTCCGAATATGTTCGCCCGGATATACAATATGAAAACCGCCTGTTGTGGATGGCCATTCCCGGCTTTA
>CAUJFR010000159.1 GCA_963169885.1 Bacteroidota bacterium | reverse complement strand
CGTTCATTTTTTAATAACTATACCTACTATAAATGGCAACGGAGTACCGATGGTGGCGCCAACTGGACGGATGTAACCGCCCCTTCAGGGCCTGCCACACCGGTATGGAATGGAACCGCCTGGGAATATGTAACGTCCTATACCGTTCCTTCATCCGAAACATTGCCAATAAATAATGGCGACCTGTACCGGCTCGTTGTAGCCACAACTTCTGCCAATCTTTCCAACGCCTTGTGCAATTTTACTGATGTAGCCAATATAATCACCTTGAACGTAATTGATTGCGGACCTCCGCTCGCGGCACAATTGTTATCCTTCAATGGGAAAAACAACAACGGCCTGGCCGAACTACAATGGACTACCAGTAAGGAAGAAGAGCCCCTGCAGTTTATCATTGAAAAGAGTCAGGACGGTATTTACTTTTCAGAAATTGGAAGTGTTAACAGTCATCTGAATGATACCGGAGAAGAACAGACTTATAACTTTACAGATCCGGTGGCCCTTGCGGGTAAAACCTATTACCGGATCAGGATGCAGAATCTGCGCGGGCATTCGGCCTGGTCCAAAACTATTCAGTTATCGAACCGGAAAGAGTCGCTCAGCTTTGTCTCCGTAGTCAATCCTTTCTCTCATGAATTGCAGGTGGATATTGCCGCTTCGCAGTATAATAAATCAGCAGCCGAACTGATCGATGCTTCCGGTAAAATTGTCCGGCATAAAACAGTGGATCTGGTATCCGGCGTAACCCGGATCAAATTTGAAAACACCATGGGACTGGCGCCAGGTATGTATTTTTTGCGCATCCGCAACCAGGATGGGTATATACAGAAAACAGTATTAAAAACGAATCAGTAGTGGTCAGGAAACCTGCATTTTATCACTGATCTCACTGCTGGTTTCCACCGTTGGATTCGCTTCTGCCGGTTCAGGCTTTTTGAAAAATCGTTTTTGAAAAATCAGCAACGTGATTACGCCGATGGAGATGGAGGCGTCAGCAATATTGAAGATGGGACTAAAGAAAATGAAGTCATTGGTTACAATGATGGGGAAATAAAGCATATCCACCACACTGCCGTGCAGGAACGAGGAATACCCGTTGGAGGAAAAGGCAGCTACCCCTGAGTAACTGATATAGTCATTCAAAGCGGTATCATAATGCAGCCCTTTATCAAAAATCATCCCGTAAAACATACTGTCGATCAGGTTACCCAGCGCACCGGCATATATCAGTCCGGCACAAATAATAAAGCCCTTGCTGTACTTCTGTCTCACAATCTGCCCGAGGTACCAGGTTCCAAAAATCACCGCGGCCAGGCGGAAAAGGGTCAGGATCATTTTGCCGGTCTCATTGCCAAATTTCCAGCCCCAGGCCATGCCCGGATTTTCAATAAAATGAAGCCGGAACCAATCTGCCCCGAATACCCGCAGTACTTCACCCGTATCATGGGACGTTTTAATCCAGATTTTCAGGGCCTGGTCAGCTATGATAATAAGGGCAATAAGGAGGGCAACTGATCTGAGTTTCAATGACAGAATTTTAAGGAGCAAATATAAGGAAAAGGAGTGGGGAGTCGGGAGTCGGCAGTCGGGAGTCAGGAGTCGGGAGTTGGGAGTCGGGAGTCAGGAGTCGGGAGTCGGGAGTCGGGAGTCGGAAGTCGGGAGTCGGGAGTAAACAGCCCATTCTAAGAAAATATTCTAAATGTTCAACACTAACTGCCTATTCTTCAAAGTAGACCCTTTTCACACGTTGGGAAACGCCGGTGAGTATTTCGTAGGGGATGGTGTCTGCCCAGCGGGCCAGTTCAGAAACGGGGAGTTCTTTTCCAAAAATAATCACTTCATCTCCTTCCGAAACACCAGGTATCTCCGTTACATCGGCCATAAACATATCCATACAAACGGTGCCGATGACCGGGGCCGGTTTTCCATTGATGAGTACACAGCCTTTCCCATTACCCAGCCGGCGGGGATAGCCATCTGCATAACCCAGCCGGATCGTGGCGATCAGCGAGGCTTTCTCCACTTTCCCTTTCCGGTTATAGCTTACAGAATCGCCGGGCTTCAGCCATTTCAGCTGTGCAATGGTTGACTTTAAAGTGGCCACCGTTTGCAAGTCCAATGTTGTGGTACCTGCACTATCTACGCCATATAGACCAATCCCCAGACGTACCATGTCCAGTTGAAGAGCAGGATGACGGATAGCAGCAGCAGAATTGGCAATATGAGACAAAAAGGAATACCCCAATGATAGCTGTAAAGCTTTCACCGCCTGTTGGAAAAAAGCAAATTGCTGAAAAGTGAATTCGTCCTGTCCGGGTTCTTCACTTGCTGCCAGATGCGAAAAAACAGACTGCACTTTAAAGGAAGTAGTTTGGGCCAGGTAAGCACCCAGGTCATTTATTGCTGCCACGGAAAACCCAAGCCGGTTCATCCCGGTTTCCACTTCAATATGTACGGGATATTGCGTTAATCCTTCCTTCTGTAAAAAAAGGTCAAAGGCCTTCATCATCTCAAATGAATAGAGTTCCGGTTCGAGATGATATTCAATAATTGAATCAAACGCACGCTCTTCCGGATTCATCACCATCACGGGAAGGCTGATACCTGCCCGGCGCAACTCCACTCCTTCATCCGCATAAGCCACCCCCAGGTAGTCCACATGCTGATATTGAAGTATACCGGCTATTTCTGCACCGCCGCTGCCATAGGCAAAGGCCTTAACCATTGCCATCACTTTAGTCGCAGGCTGAAGAACGGCCTGGTAGACTTTCAGGTTATGCACGATCGAATTGAGGTTGATCTCCATTACGGTCTGGTGCACTTTCTGCTCCAGCAGTTGCACCACTTGTTCAAACTGGAAAAGCCTGGCCCCTTTTACCAGGATCGCTTCTTCTTTAAAAGCACCGGACCGGAATTGCTGTAAGAATGCGGCAGTATCCGGGTAAAATTCTATTGTAAAGGGGAAAGACTGTTTATGAAAGGCTGCTGAAATCCGGTCCCCGATAGCAATGAGCCGGCTCACTTCATGTTTCTGCAGCGCAGCAGCCACCTGGGCGTATAACTGCTCATCCGGCACCGCACTTTGTAAAAAATCGGAAAGGATCACGGTCCGTTTTAAGCCCGGACTCTGTTTGACCAGGAAGTTCAGGGCGATCTCCAGCGAACTCAGGTCGGCACTGTAACTGTCATTGATCACACTGCATTGGTTGATTCCTTTCTTCAGCTCCAGCCGCATGTCAACCGGGGTCAGCCCTTTCATCCGTTCGGAAATAACAGCAGGACTGTATCCCAGGAATAACAAGACACTCCAGCAAGTGACCGCATTGGATATTGAAGCCTCATCAATAAAAGGAATTTCAATGGAGATGGTTTCACCGGATTGCTTCGGGTCATTAGCGCGGATCAGGGATGATTGCAGGTTGCGGGTAACAGACTGCACCCGGAGTGCCGGTACTTCGCTTGCTTCACGGAAGAGGATCCGTTTCTCTTTTTCCTTGGCTTCTCTGGAAACAAACCCTTCGCTATGGGCATCACCGATATTTGTAAAGACCCCGATGGTCGGACGGATCATCTGCTCCAGGCGTTCCATTTCGCCCGGTCTTGATATACCCGCTTCAACGATGGCCAGCGTATGCTTCTCGTTCATCAGCCAGAGACTCAGGGGCACGCCGATCTGTGAGTTATAGCTACGCGGACTGCGGACGATGGTATGTTCCGGTTGCAATAACTGATACAGCCATTCTTTGACAATCGTTTTCCCATTACTGCCGGTGATGCCGATAACGGGAATCTGAAACTGACTGCGGTGAAAGGCAGCAAGTTGCTGAAGAGCTTCGAGCGTATCGCTGACCCGCAGAAAATTCGCTTCGGGATATGCTGAATAGTCAGTTTCCTGACTAATGACAAAACTTCTAACGCCATTCCTGTACAAAGCAGGAATATAATCATGCCCATCACGGCGAAATCCTTCCAATGCAAAAAACAGGGAGTGAGCCGGAACAATTATTTTCCGGGAGTCCAGCAAGAGGTGGGTAATTTCCGTATTCTGCACCAGGCGGGTGTCTGCCTGCATAATACCGGTAATATCGCTGATAGTGTATTGCACGTAAACAGATAAATCAGGAAACGCTGTTGTCATTCACATCCGGGGGCACTCCTTTACGGTTAATGAATATAGAATAAAAAACAGAACCGCTGATACAAAGCATAATTACGCCCAATGAGATAAATACCTGCACATTTTTATCCAGCCATTGATTAATCCAGTGTTCTGCCAGCATCTTCACGCCGATAAATACCAGTACAATGGCGATTCCCTGCTGCAGATAATCAAATTTGGTAACCGCTCCTCTTAAGAGGAAAAACAGGGAACGAAGTCCGAGTACGGCAAAAATATTCGAGGTATAGATCACCAGTTTATCTCTTGATATGCCCATCACTGCCGGAATGGAATCCAGGGCAAATACCAGGTCAATCGCGGCCAGCATGATCACCACTACAAACAGGGTGGTATAAGCCCGTTTCCCTTTTTCCTTCACGACAAACCGTCCTTCCCCGTCGTGAGGAACGAGGGGCAGAAATCTTTTCATAAAAAGATACACTTTGCTTTCCTGCGGATTAAATTCTTCTTCATCGCCGGCGGAGAACATTTTATAGCCTGTATAGATCAGGAATACACCAAATACATAAAGAATCCAGTGGAAACGATCCACCAGCGCCACGCCAACGGTGATAAAGATGATCCGGAATACAATGGCCATCAGGATACCGATCAGCAATACCCGTCCGTAATTTTTTTCCTTTACGGAGAAGGCTGAAAAAATCAGGATGAAAACAAAAATATTATCAATACTCAGGCTCCATTCCATCAGGTAAGCACTGAGGTATTCCAGGGCCAGTCCCTGGCCTTTTTCCACCCAGACAAACACAAAAAAAGCAAGGGCCAGTCCCACCCAGAAAAAGGTCTGGTAGAGCGCTTGTTTGATCGTAACGGTCTGTCCCTTCTTGCTCAGTAAACCCAGATCAAATACCAGGGCCAGTACCAGCACAATGCCAAAAACGAGATAAGTGATCTGATCAGCTGTCATTATAATAAACTTAAAAAGTAATTGATGAATCTATGCCGCGTATTTCCGTTTCCTGATCTGCTGATAGATCCAGCCACAAAGGATCACTACTAATACAGGCAGGGCAATATTTACAAACTGCCAGGTGGATTTTTGTTCATTGACCCGGGGACCATCCAGCAGGCGTAATACAATATCTTTATTCCGGGTCTGGCTGATTTCCGGGTTATTGACCAGGTACTCCACACAATTGAGCAGGAAGTCGCGGTTAGCCACCGGAAGAAAGGTCTTGGCGTATGGGGTTTCTTTCAGGTATTCAGTATACGTGTACTTATTCCATCCCATGGAAATCGGACCTGCATCAGGCAGCACGTCATTCAACACGATATCTCCATCTGCCACTACAATCATTTTATTGTCTGCGGATGCTGACTGAAAAGGCTGATTCACCTGGCTCAGACTATCCAGTATGTTTTTACCCAGTTTATTCCGGAAGAGGGAAGTGAATTTTCCTTCGAGTAAAACAGCAGCGGGAATGCCGTTGCGGTTGAACTTAATATCCTGTGGCACATTCTTATTCTCATTCAGACTGATAAGTGCCGGGGTACTGATGATCCTTGAATTTGGAGAAGTGACCAGCAAGGGCGTTTTTTTTATTCCGGCTACTTCTATGGTGTCGATGGAGTTGACAAAACGGCCGGCTACATAGCCAATATTTTTACTCACTTTATTATCCGATGAAACCAGGAAGGGGAAATAATTCCAGTGAAGAAATTCCATCTGTGGGTTTTCTAAGGTTCCACCTACCACTATCGGGATCAGGTCACATTGCAGATCCATAATGAGATCGGTATTGATCCGCACTCCGTAACGGAAAAGCTGGTCGGTCAGGTTCAGGTCCCGATCATAAGCGATCGTTTCACCTTTCGCTTTTCCCTGCAGACTGTCCTGTTCGGCAATCAGATTGTCGATAAACAATAATAATTTCCCGCCACGCATGACATACTGATCCAGTTTTAGTTTCACCTCTTCTGAAAATCCTTTGATTGGTTTTACGATCATCAGCACATCGGCTTCGGCAGGAATGGGCCGCGTGGTAATATCAACCGGGCCAAAGCGGAAATCACGGGTCAGCGCCTGTTCGAGATCCATTACCCGGTAGTCAACGGGTTCGCCATTTCCCACCGCATAGGCAATCGCCGGCTTTTTATCAGTGGTGAGTTTATCCAGTGTCTTGGCAAACTGATATTCCAGTAAAGCCTCTGCACTGTTTATTTCATTCTGTGAAATATTGTTATTGGCACCGGGATAGAGATTCACCAGCATTTCTTTCCCTTTGTAACGGAGTATGGCTACAGGAAAAATGATATTACTGCTTTCCCCCGCTTTTTTAACGACGGATAGGTTGATCGGTACTGCCCCCATTCGCACCAGTGTATCTCCCCAGGGTTTACCATTGGGCATTTCATCGGTAGGGTTAATGAACTGGTACAGTACTTTTGAACCGTTGTGATCTTTCAGCAGTTGCAGGAAATCCTGTGTACTGCCGGCCAGTTTTTTAAAGCCTGCGGGAAACTCCCCTTCCAGGAATACATCTATCTGTACGGGTTCTTCGAGTCCGCCGAGTAATTTTTTTGTAGCCGCACTAAGTGTATATCTTTTCTCCTTGGTCAGATCCAGCCGGCCATGTACGATGGTGCCCAGGTAATTGACGGCTACGAGTACCAGCAGCAGCCATACCCACCAGTATTTTGAGGCCATGATATGTCCTGTACGGCTTTTCATATTATCGTTTCAGGAGGTTTCGGTTAGTAATGGCAAAGAAGAGGAAGATCACGCTGCCGAAATAAACCAGGTCACGGGTATCGATCAGTCCGCGGCTGATACTGCGGTAGTGAAAATCAATACCGATCATCTCCACATAATAATCAGGTCCATTGGCCAGTGCCGGTATTTTACTGATGGCACTGAACCCATAGTAGATGAGGGCACAGCCGATCAGTCCGGCGATAAAAGCTACTACGGCATTATTGGTAAAACTGCTGCAGCAGATGCTGATGGCCGTAAATACTGCCGCCAGGAAAAAGAGGCCGATATAAGAACCGATAGTGGCCCCCATATCCAGGCCTTCCCCGGCACTTAAGCGTTGAATGGAGAAGATATAGATGAGGGTCGGGAGCAAGGCAATCAGCACCACGATCAGACTGCCCAGGTACTTTCCGGCAATGATCTGGGTCCGGGTCAGTGGCCGGGTCTGGAGAATCTCATACGTACCGGTTTTAAATTCCTCAGCAAAACTGCGCATGGTGATGGCTGGAATCAATAATAATAGAATCCAGGGGGCGAGCTGGAAAAAACGGTCCAGGGTGGCATAGCCAAAATCGAAAATATTGTCTTCAAACACAAAAAGCACGAGGCCGTTGACCAGCAGGAAAACGATTATCGCGATGTAACCGGTGAGGCTACTGAAGAATTGACGGAGTTCTTTTTTACATACAGACCACATAGGCTTGGACAATGATGCAAAATAAGGTAAAGTGGCAATATTTCGGGCTTCAGTGAGCGGTTAGTTCATAAAAAAAGGGGGAGAATAAGAGTCAAGTGATTTTTTATAATGACGGATCAGAATAGTTCAACCCCTCCGGGGTTGTTGGGGGTCTTTGTATGACCGAACCCCGGGTTTCACCCGGGTCTATGAATGGTTCAACCCCCTTCGGGGTTAGTCGTAAGGATCAATTCCAGGCATTCTATTATTGTTTTTTGGAAATTTCCACGAATCATTCGTTTCATATCTCTCACTATGTAAAAGCATGGCAAGGCCAATTCCCGTTAGCCGTTTATAGAATTTGATGTTGGCAGAAACTAAAAAGCGCTGAATTAAAAGGAGGGATTAGCCCGAAGGGCTTAAACTTTTAATAGCCCCGGGTGAAACCCGGGGTACAGTGCAGGATTACCCCCACAACCCTAAAGGGGTTGAATACTTTTGTATAGCAGTGAAACTGCGGTACCCTGCATGCCGGAATGAATGAAATAAAAAAAGGGGCTGCAAATGAAGCAACCCCTTTCCGTTATTTAAAACCTATTTATTAAACCGCAAAACTCTCCCCGCAACCGCAGGTTCGGCTGGCGTTGGGATTGCTGAAATAAAATCCTTTGCCATTCAGGCCATCCGAAAAATCAAGCGTAGTATTGACCAGGTAAAGAAAACTCTTCAGATCGGTTACCACTTTCACCCCGTTGTCTTCAAATGACTGGTCCATTGGCTTTGTTTCATTATCAAAGTCCAGTTTATAGCTCAGGCCGGAACAACCCCCGCCCACCACACTCACCCGGAGGAAATAGGAAGGGTCATCCCCTACGCCGGCGTCGGCGAGTAGCTGTGCGACTTTGGCCTTGGCCTTGTCGCTTACGTAAATGGCGTTTTCTGTAGACACACTCATAACTGAAATTCAAAAGTAAAAATTAAAAAATTAAAGCAGAATGTCATTTCAAGAGTTCAAACCTTGCCGCTTTCGGAGGCTTTTTTATTTTTTTACTTTTAACTTTTGACTTTTAGTGAATAACGCTTTCTTCAAACTTCAACTCCTCCAGTCCGTTTTTCTGGCGGTAATCATTGATCGCTGCCTTGATGGCGTCTTCGGCCAGTACGGAGCAGTGAATTTTTACCGGGGGCAGGTTCAGTTCTTCCACGATGGTCATATTATCGATCTTCACGGCTTCTTCCACTGATTTTCCTTTGAGCCATTCGGTGGCCAGGGAGGAAGAGGCGATGGCCGATCCGCAACCAAAGGTCTTGAATTTGGCATCTTTGATAATACCGGTGGCATCATCCACTTCGATCTGGAGACGCATCACGTCACCGCACTCTGGTGCGCCAACGAGACCGGTGCCTACATTGTTTTTACTTTTATCCAGGGTGCCCACATTTTTGGGGTTCTGGTAGTGATCGATTACTTTTTCGCTGTATGCCATTGGTTAATGTTTTATAGGTTTACAAGTTGAAAAGTTAACAAGTTAATACGGAAGACGGGCCTTGTTAACTTTTTAACCCGTCAACCTTTTAACTACCTAGTGGTGCGCCCACTCAATTGTGTTCAGGTCAATGCCTTCTTTGAACATTTCCCAGAGCGGACTCATTTCCCTTAATTTATTGACCGTATTGGTTACCTGTTCAATCGTAAAATCAATCTGCTCTTCGGTGGTGAAACGTCCCAGTCCGAAACGTAGCGAACTGTGTGCCAGATCATCACCGAGTCCGAGGGCTTTCAGCACATAGGACGGTTCCAGGGAAGCCGAAGTACAGGCCGAACCGGAAGAAAGGGCGATATTTTTGTTAAAGCCCATCATGAGACCTTCCCCTTCCACATACTTGAAAGAGATATTGGTAACATGGGGCAACTTATATTCTTTATCACCATTGAGGTAAGACTCTTCGACTTTCAGTAGTTCTGTCTGCAGTTTATCCCGGAGTTTGCTGACCCTTGCTGTTTCTTCTTCCATTTCATTCAGGCAGATCTCACAGGCTTTACCAAATCCCACAATACCCGGAACATTGAGTGTACCGCTGCGCATACCGCGTTCATGTCCGCCCCCGTCGATCTGGGCCGTCACTTTTACGCGGGGATTTTTGCGGCGTACGTATAATGCACCCACGCCTTTCGGACCATACATTTTATGGGCGGTGAAAGCCATCAGGTCAATGCCATCTTTATTCACATCCACCGGAATTTTTCCGACGGCCTGTGTGGCATCGCTGAATACCAGTACGCCGTGTTTGCGGGCAATGGCACTGATTTCCTTCATCGGCATGATGGTGCCAATTTCATTATTGGCATACATGATGGCGATCAGGATCGTATTGGGTTTGATCGCGGCTTCCAGTTCTGCCAGGTCGATCAGTCCGTTGTCTTTTACTTTCAGGTAGGTCACTTCCCCGCCTTCTTTTTCAATATGCTTGCAGGTATCCAGCACCGCTTTATGTTCGATATTGCAGGTGATGATATGGTTGCCCTTGCTGGCATACATTTCGAAAACGCCTTTGATCGCCAGGTTATCCCCTTCAGTAGCACCGGAAGTAAAGATGATTTCTTTAGGATCTGCGCTGATCAGTTTGGCTACCTGTTCGCGGGCATAATCCACGGCTTCCTCCGCTGCCCACCCAAAAGAGTGGTTACGGCTGGCCGCATTACCGAAATTATTGGTGAAATACGGGATCATAGCCTCTACTACACGGGGGTCGCAGGGCGTTGTGGCATTATGGTCGAGATAAATGGGAAATTGTAACATAGTTATTGTTGATCGTTGTTCGTTTCAATTAACACAAAATTACCTCAAAAGGTTCTAAATGAGAGCAGTAATTTGGGCAAAACCATTGATTTTACCGATTTCGAAAAGACCTAATTTTACATTTATAACTCTCTATTATGCAAAAGATTGAACATATCGGCATTGCCGTAAAAAGCCTGGATGCCGCTATTCCGGTTTATGAGAAGCTGCTCAACAGCCCTTGTTATAAGACCGAAACCGTTGAAACTGAAAAAGTAAACACCGCTTTTTTCCAAAGCGGCCCCAATAAAGTGGAGTTGCTGGAAAGCAGTGACCCGGATGGAGTGATCGCCCGGTTTGTCGATAAAAAGGGCGAGGGGCTGCATCATGTGGCTTTTGCGGTGGACGATATTGAAGCCGAGATGAAACGGTTACAGGGTGAAGGGTTTGTGTTGCTGAATGAAAAGCCCAAGGCCGGCGCAGATAATAAATGGGTTTGTTTTCTGCATCCCAAACACACGCATGGCGTGCTGATTGAATTGTGCAGTGAGCGTAAATAAGCGGAGGACAGGAGGTTATTTAGTTTTTCTTATCCATTTCCTGCTGGATGGCACTGGGGCGTAATTTCATACCATACCGGGTGGCAAATTCACCCTGGGCATTGTGCAGTTGTTTTGCGAGTTGCTCTTCTTCTCTTTTTATTTTCTCTGTTATCTCCATGAGCTCATTGATCGTTTCCTCCGATTGGCCAGGATCGCTCATACGCAGCTGCAGAATGCGCCGGTAATGTTCATTAAACAATGCTTTATAAAAGGTAAAAGACCGGATAGCGGCATCCCGGAAAGCAGAATCGGCCCGGAAGGGCGGCATCCCTTTTATATCGGCGATGATGGTGTCGGTTTCAGCCGAATATTTATCAAGCAGGGAATAGGCTGTATCGGGACTTATTTCAATTTGCTTTCCTAATTCGATAATATTCCGGATGATCCGGGTCTGGCGGCCAATAATGTACTCATTGTAATCAGCCGGTGTCTTAAACAGGGTGCCATCTTTCGCTCTGATCAGGTCTTTGCAGGCAACTAAAAACGGGAGAAGTAACAAGAACGTTACAGACCGGCGTGACACAAGCATAGTCGTGATTTTGGTGTGATTAATTAGCGGCAATCCGCTCATCGCCCCCGTCGCCAGCCGAATCAGCATTCACAATACCCAGTTTTTCAACGGCTACCTGGGCCGCTATCTGGGAAGCATCTTTCTTATTAAAAGCACGACCCTCGGCAATATTCTTTCCATCCAGCACTGCTGCCACTGTAAATAATCGCCGGCCATTTTCGAGGCGTTCATTCAGCGTTTCAAATTCCAGCACACGGCCATTCTTATTGGCCCATCCATAGAGTTTGTTTTTGTGATTGATCTCGAGCATTTCGAGATCATCCATAAACATGTGCGGCAGAATAATATAATCGAGAACCCATTTGGCCGTCTTCTTATAGCCCAGGTCCAGGTAGATCGCGCCGACCAGGGCTTCCAGTGTATTTCCGAAAATCTGACTCACTTTCAGGGAGCCATCCATTTTATTAAACAGGGTGACTTTTTTTAATCCCATCCGGAGCGCAATCTCATTCAATTGCTGGCGGTTAACCATTTTGCTCCGCATTTCAGTCAGGAAGCCTTCTTCTTTATAAGGATACCGTTTAAAAAGATAATCAGCGATCAGGGCGCTGAGAACGGCATCGCCGAGGTATTCCAGCCGTTCATTGTTTTCGTCCGCTCCCTCCCTGACAGATCGGTGTGTAAGGGCTGTCTTATACAACGAAACATTGCCGGGTTTATAACCCAGCATATTCCTGAGTTCTTTTTTGAAAGAGGAACCTTCGTGTTTGGTAAAAAAGTTTTTAAAAAAATCCACGGTATTCAAGCTACGAATATTTGGCGAATCAGGCCGGATACTTTTTGACAATCACACAGGCGTTATGGCCCCCAAAGCCAAACGTATTGCTCAGGGCTGCCCGTACGGGTCGTTGCTGTGCTTTATTAAATGTGAAATTTAGTTTCGGATCCAGTTCCGGGTCGTCTGTGAAGTGATTAATGGTAGGCGGTATAATATCATGCATAAGGGCCTTGATACTGGCTATTGCTTCGATCACGCCGGCGGCGCCCAGGCAATGTCCGGTCATAGACTTGGTGGCACTGATATTGAGTTTGTAGGCATGTTCACCAAACACTGCGGTGATGGCTTTTACTTCTGCTCCGTCACCTATGGGAGTGGACGTGCCATGCGTATTGATATAATCGATCTCATCGGGCTGCATACCGGCTTCAGCCAGGGCCGCCAGCATTACATTGCGGGCACCGAGTCCTTCGGGATGCGGAGCTGTAATATGATAGGCATCGGCAGTGGCACCGCATCCGGCCACTTCACAATAAATTTTTGCACCCCTGGCCAGGGCATGATCCAGGTCTTCCAGTACGAGCATACCGGCTGCTTCACCCATTACAAATCCGTCGCGGTCCTTATCATAAGGCCGGCTGGCTGTTTTGGGATCATCATTGCGTTCACTCATTGCCTTCATGGCATTGAATCCGCCTACACCTGCTTCACTGATCACCGCTTCACTGCCACCGGTTAATATTATATCTGCTTTCCCGAGACGAATCAGGTTGAATGCATCCATGATCGCGTTGGTACTGCTGGCACAGGCGCTGACGACTGCAAAATTGGGTCCCCGCAGGTTATGGCGCATACTGATTTGTCCGGCGGCAATATCCAGGATCATTTTGGGAATAAAGAAAGGATTGAAACGGGGTGTTCCATCTCCCTTGGCGAAATCAGTCACTTCATGCTGGAAGGTGGTCAGTCCGCCGATACCACTGGCAAATACCACCCCGATACGGTCCGGGTTGATATTTTCTTTATTGAGTCCGGCATCCGTCATGGCCTGATCGCTTACCACCAGTGCAAACTGGGTGAAGCGGTCAATCTTACGGGCTTCTTTTTTATCCAGGAACTGGGTGGGTTCAAAGTTCTTTACTTCACAGGCGAACTTTGTCCGGAATTTTGAGGCATCAAACTGGGTGATCATATCGGCACCTGAGACACCGTTTATGAGACCTGTCCAGTAATCTTCAATAGTATTTCCCAATGGGGTGATAGCACCCATACCGGTAACGACAACTCTTTTCAGTTCCATATGGTGAAAGTAAAGCAGTTTAGTCAAAAATAAAAACCAACCGCCTTCCGTCCCGTGCGTACGGGATTAAGAAGGCGGGTGATACATTTATTTCCTGCCGTCAGGCAGGCAAAATATGATACATTACTTGGCGTGCTCTTCCAGGTAAGTAATAGCCTGACCTACAGTTGTGATCGTTTCGGCTTGCTCATCAGGAATAGAAATGTTGAATTCTTTTTCAAATTCCATAATGAGTTCTACAGTGTCTAAAGAATCGGCACCGAGATCGTTGGTAAAAGAAGCTTCGTTTGTAACTTCTGCTTCGTCAACGCCCAGTTTGTCAACGATGATCTTTTTAACTCTTGATGCAATGTCTGACATGTTCGTAAAGTTTTGTTTATTGGGTGCAAAAATATACTTTTTGAATAAATAAGCGTGCGAAAGCGTCTTTTTTCCGTAATTGTCTTAAAATAATGAAAATGAGGGCCCGGCAGCTCAGTCCGGGCCTGATTTCCACAATAAACGGTTGGTAGTATTACCGGATCTTTGTATTTTGAAGTTCCTCTCCCCTTAAACTTCAGTTATGGCACTAAAAATAATCGAATATGGCAGCCCGGACTACCAGAAAATGATTGGTTTACGGGATAATGTGCTCCGGAAACCGCTGGGACTGATCTTTACTCCAGGGGAACTGGAGGATGAAAAGGAAAATATCCTGATCGGTGCTTTTGAGGATGAGGATATTCTGGGCTGTTGTATGCTGGTAGAGGAAAATCCAAAGGTGATCCGTCTCCGGCAAATGGCGGTCCTCAATAATCTCCAGGGGAAAGGAGTGGGCAGTGCTATCCTGAATTTTGCCGAAAATATTGCCCGTGACCGTGGATACAAAGTGCTCTCCATGCATGCCCGTAAGAATGCCATTGGCTTCTATGAAAAAATGGGGTATAAAGTCTCCGGGGATGAATTTACCGAAGTAACGATTCCACACTATCTGATGGAAAAGAATCTCTGACCCTTATCCCTTTTTTACTTTCTCCCTGATCAGGTTACGGAGTGCAAATACTTCGTCAGCATCCTTGCACCCGTTTTTAGGTACCAGCAGGAATGACCGGCTGTCAAAATAGAAGTGAAAAAAATGCGGGCTTTCCAGGTAATTACTCAGTTTTGTCCATTCCCAGAATTTTGAACCCCGTTCGTGGGCAAGGGTAAACCCGTCTTCCCGGAAGGTCATGCTGAATTCATGTTTAAATGTAACAGCTTTCCGATAAACCATAAAAGGCAGGATAAACCAGAAACTGATCATCAGCACGATCCATAAAGAAGAACCCACAAAAAAGGGCATCGGGGTGATTTTTTTCATGGCATACATGATTATCGTGGCCAGTGCAAATACATTGACCAGGATCAACATTAATCTGATTTCCCTGCGGCTGATGAAGTGATAACGCAACGCCTGGATCACCTGTCGTTTGTCGTATCCGAAATAAATAGTCATACTTCTGTATTAGCGGTTCTTTAATTCATTTTCCGTGATGGCCCATTCCCCCAATTTATCTCCCTTTACCCCGAGAAATTCAACCATAAGTTTACGGCTGCCACGTGGCCCCGAAAAGCTGAAGCGTCCGTAATTCTGGTGTTGATCCAGTCCGAATACACGATACGGATTATTTTTTTCGGCTGCGCCAAAAACATGGGTCCCTGAGGTCAGTGGTGATACTGTAATATCATAGAGCGGATAGGTACCGGGACGTTCCACTTTAATGATTTCACTGTGGTGCCGGTCGCCGGTCAGAAAGAGCACTCCGTTAATTTTCTGCTCAGTCAGGAAGTCCATCAGTTCCTGGTATTCGGAAGGAAAATCACGCCATTTATCAAAAGGAGAAACCGGGTTCAGTACCTGGCTGCCGACGACGATAATTTTAAAAGTCGCAGTGCTGTATAGGAGGGAATTCTTCAGCCATTCCATTTGTTGGTCGCCCAGCATTTTCTTTTCAGGATTGGGTTTTCCGTTTACTGAATCCGGCAGCAGATCGGCACTCCGCCACCAGCGGTTATCCGTCAGGAAAATATCCGCATCTCCCCAGGAGGTCATTGTATAAATGCCTTGTCCGTTTTCACCGGCGGATGGATTACAGAAATAGCTGTTAAATACTGTACGACTGGTTTCTTTCAGGATATAATTCTTTCCGATATCATTGGGACCATAATCATGATCATCCCAGGTGGCGAAGTGTGGCATGGACTTAAGAAAGTCCTGCAGTTCCGGTACGGACCGGTCATGACTGGCCCGGTACCAAAGTCCCCAATTACTGTAATAGTCCACTTCCCGGGTATACCAGGCGTCGCCCAGCCAGAGCATAAAAGCGGCCTTTTCGTTGGCCATTGTATTGAAGATGGAAGCGTCTTTGCCATAGGGAGTACCCGGGCGGTCAAATTCAGGTTCATTAAAATAAGAACAGGATCCGGTCAGAAAACTGAATTCGGGGATGGGTTTCCGCCATTGCCAGAGGTCTTTGGTCGTGAACTGCCCTCCACGTGTTGTCAGCTTGCCATCAACAAGCAAACGATACTCGTACGTGGTATTATAATCTAATCCGCCAACGGTTAAGGACAGGGGGTTAAACGCATTACCAAGCGCTCCTTTATAAGCGATTGTCTTACGGATCTTTTCTCCTTTCTTATTGTATTGAAGGGCGACTGATTTTACTTCCGGTGAAACCTCCACCCAAATCCTGGCATCCCGCAATTCCACTGGTCCGAGCATAGGTCCGGAAACAATACGGGGTTGAGCAAAAAGACTGAGGGTTGAAAGGACTGTGGCGAGAAAGAGGAGCCGTTTTTTCATATACACAGTTTTGGAGCCGCAATTTAGTAAGAATTTGTTCGATAAGACGGTAGAGCTTTGGGAGAAGGAGTAATCTGTAATGAATAATGAGTAATGAGTAAAAATGGAAAAGTCATTACTGTATCGGTCCTTTTCGCTAAACAGGGTGTGGCAAGATTTAGTTCAGTACTACCAGCTACTCATTACTGATTACTGATTACTCATTACTCATTTCTGCTAAAGTTCGCTACCCAAAAAAAAGAGAGGCTGCCTCTTGCAAGGCAGCCTCTTTCTATAAATTTCTATCCTGTATTATTTCCAGCCTTCGCCGTTAGCGGGGATGTCGAAAATACGGGCAACCTGTTCGTAAGGCATGGCTTTAATCTGATCCAGGGTATAACCAGTATTACCTACAAGTGCATTCCGTCCACCGGCAACACCGCCAGGGATGATAACATACCTGTAGGAGAAGTTAGTGGAAGGAGTGGTAGCGGGAACTGTACCAGCCATTGTACCCAGGTAATAAACAATTTTACCCGTGTTAGGCAGGTGTCCGAATATCAGGGGATTGGCTCCTGCAAGGGTGAATGGAAGCGCATAAAAAGCCTGATTAGGATCAGCAGTAAAAGCAAAATAGCTAAGGATTACTCCCTGATTCATAACAGCAGCTGTAATGCCAGGAGCAGGTTTGATGGCTCTTTTGGCAACACCCACATTTACAATCGTGGAGTCAACCCAGTCTGCCGTAGGGATCGTGAACCAGCTGGAGTAGATTACATTGGCTGTACCGGCAGGACCTTGCGGACCTGTAGGACCAACCGGACCCTGAGGACCTGTAGGACCAGTAGGGCCTGTTGCACCTGTAGCACCACCGATACCGGCAGGACCTTGTGCACCTGTTGCACCAGCAGGACCTTCCGGACCTTCTTTTGTACAACTAACGGCTATAAATGAAATAGCTAAGAACAAAAGCGAGAGGAGTCTGAACTTTCTCATAAACGAAGATTTGGCTGTTATTAGTTTTGCTTAAAAGTAAAGGGATTTTTCCTCTTTACCAACTCAAAATAAAGGTAAAGGAAAAAATAACAAAACCCACCCGTTTTAAAAAAAAGGGGGTCTGTCAGTTCTGGGGTAACGCCTATATTTGTTTATCAACCAACCCATTTTTATGCGAACCAAGATCATACTGGCCGGGGCAATGCTGCTATTTTATACCACATCCAATAGCCAGTTTACCCGGGGCGACCGGATGGCCGGTGCTACCGTTGGCACTTTATTATTTAACTCCGGCACGGCCGATATCAACGTAGCGTCCATCGGCAGTAATACGTCCAGGATCACCAGCCTCACTGTCAATATCGGGCCATCTCTTGGCTGGTTTATATCGGAAAAGACAGCAGTCGGCGCAACCCTCAACATCAATCCGAACAGACAGAAAACCACGTATGAACAGGGAGGCAGTACTTACCAGAGTGATCAGCAAACGGGCTTCAATTTCGGCCTGGGTGGATTCGTCAGGAATTATTTCACCGGAAAAAATCTGCTCCCCTTTGCCCAGTTTTCATTGAATGGGGGGCTCAGTACCACCAAAACCGAGGGTTTCTTCTACGGTGGTGCCGGCAGCGGGGCCTACAAAACCAGCTATACAGGAAATTCAAATGGCGGACTGTTTATCAACAGTTCTTTTACCGGTGGTTTTACCCGGCTCCTGGGAGAAAATGCAGGCCTGGACTTTTACCTGGGGTACACTTTTTCCTATAATAAAAATGAATTTAAGCGCACCACCCTGCGCGATGATGGCAATAACGGAAGTATTGATACCCGCTCAGAAAATGAAACCATCACCAAATTCACCAACCATGGTTTTACCGCAGGTGTTGGATTTCAGTTTTTTCTTCGGAAAAAGAAATAATAAAACCGGATGTTTCAAAAGGCGGCTGTGCCGCTTATTTTATCACATAGCATCAAAGAAACATAGAAAACACATAGGGTAAGAAATCATTTCCTCTGTTTGTAAATAGCCGCTTAGCGTAAAGGGTTGTCATAAAAAAAGGCCGTCTCATATGAGACAGCCTCTAGTTATCGTTAGTTTCTCATTTACTTGTTCATCATCTGTTTGGCCTCGATGCTTAATGTAGCATGAGGTACCGCGCGGAGACGGGCTTTGTCGATCAGCTTACCGGTTACGCGGCAGATACCATAGGTTTTATTTTCGATGCGCATCATCGCTTTCTCCAGGTGATCAATGAACGTAATCTGGCGGCTGGCCATCTGGCTGAGCTGCTCTCTTTCCATACTTACACTGCCATCTTCCATGGTCATATAACGGGCTTCGTCCATATCGCCGCCTTCGTCTTTCCGGGTAATTAATCCCTGTAAATAAGCCAGCTCTTTTTTAGCAGCATCTAATTTACGTTGAATGATTTCCCTGAATTCGGTCAGGTCGGAATCGGAATACCTCATAGTGGGGCCGGAACTGTATTGTTGCATAGTCTGATCTAATACGGATTTAGTGAACTCGGGTTCATATTTTACCGAGTTACGGGTACTTGTTTTAGGAATCACCACTTTCGCGGCTTTTGGGGGTTCTTTCTTGATCACTGGCTGTACTTTAGGTTTTATGGTTACCAATGATTTCGGATCTACGGCTCCCGGTTTTTTGGGCACCGGTTTAACAGCAGGCACTTCCTGTTTGGGGGCTGGTGTCGGGGCTGGTTTTGCAGCCGGTACCTGAACCGGTTTAGGTGCGGGCTTAGGTGCGGGTCTCTTGGCTACCGGTGCGGGCTTTGCGGCTGGCTTTGCAGCGGGCTTTGGAGCGGGTTTCGGTGCCGGTTTGGGAGCGGGTTTTTTAGCGGCCGGCTTAGCGGCGGCTTTCTTAACCACGGGTTTGGGTGCAGATTTTTTCACAGTTTTCTTTGCTACCGGTTTTTTAGCGGCAGCTTTGGGGGCGGGTTTGGCGGCTTTTTTAGGAGCCTGTTTCTTTTTAGTTGCCATAAATTACCCTTTTTTTGAAACAATCACATTTAGCAATACATCGTTTATATCTATCTCCGTGCCTTCCTTTAGTTCAGGCACAATGTCCAGCGAATCCGCCAGAATTTCGGCGCAAATATAGGTTTTAAACTGCGCTAACGAATCTTTTAATCCATCCGGCGCAGCGACCCTGATTTCAACCCGGTCTGTCAGCTCAAACCCACTGTCCTTGCGGATTTTCTGAATCCGGTTCACAAACTCCCTGGCATGTCCTTCGGCTTCCAGTTCGTGGGTTATGGTCACATCCAGCGCTACGGTCAGACTGCCTTTTCCGGCCACGGTCCAACCCGGAATATCCTCACTGCTGATGTCGACTTCAGCGATTTGTAATATTACAGGTTCGCCTTCAATTGACAAATTATATTGACCCTCTTTTTCCAGTTTCAGAATGTCTTCCTGAGTGAATTGTGATAAAGCTGTGGATACTGCTTTCATTTTCGGCCCCAGTTTTTTTCCCAGTGCCACAAAATTGGGTTTGATCTTTTTCTGAATAAAGGTATTATCCGCTCCCAGGTACTCAATCTCCTTCACATTCACTTCCGCCTTGATCAGGTTTTCCACTTTTTCCAGTTGTGCCTGCATCGACGGATTCAAAACAGGGATCAGCACTTTCTGTAAAGGCTGTCGTACTTTGATATTTACTTTTTTCCGGAGCGAGAGGACTAAGGATGACGCATCCTGTGCCAGCTGCATCCGTTCTTCCAGCAGGGCATCCACCACTGAAGCATTATACACCGGGTAATCGGCATGATGCACAGAGCCGGCAGTAAAACGTCCAGTCACTGCATTCAGATTCCGGAACAACACGTCACTAAAGAAGGGTGATACCGGTGCAATCAGCCTTGTCAGGGTTTCCAGGCATTCGTACAAGGTCTGGTAAGCGGCAATCTTGTCCTGCTCATACTCCCCTTTCCAGAAACGCCGGCGGCAGAGACGTACATACCAGTTGCTCAGTTGTTCGTCTACAAAATCCTCAATCACCCGTCCGGCCTGGGTCGGCTCATAATCATCCATGAAATCGCCGGCTTTTTTTATAACGGTATTCAGGGAGGATAGAATCCAGCGATCGATCTCCGGCCTGTCTTTTACCGGGATATAGGCTTCTTTAAACGCAAAGCCATCGACATTGGCATAGAGTGCAAAAAACTGGTAGGTATTATACAAAGTACCAAAGAACTTGCGTTGCACTTCTTTGATTCCTTCAATATCAAATTTCAGGTTATCCCAGGGAGAGGCATTTGTGATCAGGTACCAGCGGGTGGCATCTGCGCCATACTTCTCAATGGTTTCAAACGGATCCACCACATTGCCGAGGCGCTTACTCATCTTGTTGCCATTCTTATCCAGCACAAGTCCGTTACTCACCACAGTCTTGTAAGCTACTGAATCAAAAACCAGGCAGGCGATCGCATGCAGGGTATAAAACCAGCCACGGGTCTGGTCCACTCCTTCCGCAATAAAATCGGCAGGGAAGGATTGCTTAAACGTCTCTTTATTTTCAAACGGGAAATGCCATTGGGCATAAGGCATAGCACCGCTGTCAAACCATACGTCGATCAGGTCAGGTACCCGTTTCATAGGTTGGCCGGAGGGGCTAATAAGTATAATCTCGTCAACGTAGGGCTTGTGGAGATCTAAGTTGTCGGATAAGAGTGGCGAGTTACGAGTTCCGAGTTGCGAGTCGGCCTTTAAAGCAAGCTCTTTTAATTCAGCGATGCTGCTGATGCAGATCTCCTCTGATCCGTCTTCCGTGCGCCAAACTGGTAAGGGGGTTCCCCAGTAGCGGCTGCGGCTGAGATTCCAGTCCACCATATTCTCCAGCCAGTTGCCAAAACGGCCTTCGCCGGTGGATTTGGGTTTCCAGTTGATGGTCTTGTTCAGTTCCACCATCCGGTCTTTGATGGCCGTGGTCTTGATGAACCAGGCATCGAGGGGATAATACAAGACCGGTTTATCGGTTCTCCAGCAATGCGGATAACTGTGTTCGTATTTCTCTACTTTGAAAGCCCTGTTCTCTTTCTTCAGTTTCACCGCGATGTCCACATTCACATCCGCATAGTTGGGATCATCTTTGTAATTCTTTACATAGCGGTTACTGAATTCACCCAGTCCATCCACGAATTTTCCTTCGCGGTCAACCATAGTAAGGATACCAATGCCGTATTTCTTTCCTACTTTATAGTCATCTGCACCGAAAGCAGGCGCCGTATGTACAATACCGGTTCCGTCTTCGGTAGTTACGAATGTATCCACCAGCACCCGGAAAGGATCCCCCTCAGCATTTGCTGCACTGTTTGCTTCATAGGGCATCAGTTGTTCATACCGGCATTCTTCGATCTGTGCACCCTTGAATTCTGTGATCACCGACCAGGGCAATACTTTTACTTTTTCATTATAGCCGGCGAAATCACCATCCTTACCCTCTTCTTTAAAATATTTGCCTATTAAGTTCTTAGCCAGCACCACATTGACCGGAAGATGCGTATAAGGATTAAAGGTTTTTACGAGTACATAATCAATATTCGCGCCCACTGTCAGTCCGAGATTGGAAGGCAGGGTCCAGGGCGTGGTCGTCCAGGCGAGGAAGAAAAATTCATCACCATGCACGGCATCATGCAGAAACTTACTTTTCGCATCCTGAACGGCGCGGAACATCGCCACACAACTGGTATCTTTTACATCCTTGTAAGTACCCGGCTGATTCAGTTCATGCGAACTGAGTCCGGTACCTGCGGCGGGTGAATAAGGCTGAATACTCACACTTTCATAGAGCAATCCTTTTTTGTACAACTCACTCAGCAACCACCACAGGGTTTCAATGTATTCATTTTTGAACGTGATATAGGGATCATTCAGGTCTACCCAGTAGCCCATCTTCTTCGTGATATCATCCCACTTGTCCTTATAACGCAATACGGCTTCGCGGCATTTTTTATTATAGTCTTCAACGGAAATTTTCTTCCCGATGTCTTCTTTCGTAATACCCAGTTCTTTCTCCACCCCCAGTTCAATCGGCAGTCCATGCGTATCCCAGCCGCCCTTGCGTTTTACCTGGAATCCTTTCATGGTTTTGTACCGGCACACCATATCCTTCAGGGTACGGGAGATCACGTGATGGATCCCGGGCATCCCGTTGGCGCTGGGCGGGCCTTCATAAAAAACAAAGGGGGTCGCACCTTCACGGAGGGACACACTTTTTTCAAAAGCCTGATTTTCAGTCCAGTCTGACAGGATTTCCTGTTCAAATGCGGGCAGATTTAAGCCGGTAAATTCTCTGTATTTAGCACTCATAGCCATTCTAAAATGGCTGCAAAGTTACGAAATAAAACGGCCCTTTCCGGCCCCAAATAAAAAAGGGTCCGCCAGGAATAGCAGACCCTTTCACCATTAACCATTAACCTATCCTTTTTTGAGCCAGACGGCTTCAAAAGCGGGATACCCTCTTTCCCCGTTTTGGGTCAGCGCGGTAAAGCGGAGTTTATAATAATTATTATCGCCATCTTTTACAATGTAATAGCGGTCAGAACGCACAGCGGGTGAAACGCCGGGCCCTCCTCCGGAACGCCAGTCGGCCGCAATAGCATTCTGTGTAGTCAGGAAAGTTTGTGCCGGCACGTCAGTAGCGGTAAAATCAGCAAACGCTTTTGTCGTATTCATCACTTTAGCAATACTCACATTCCGGTTGAGCAGGATGATATCCTGAAAAAGATAGGGCACTTCCCCCGCTCCGAAATTGGTGACATTGGAGAAATAGGTCCAGGCCAGGTCCCATTTCTTTTTGGCCGGCTCAACGGCTGCTGCCCCGTTATCAAATGAAATGTATTTGAAGAAATAGTTTTCGTCTTTTGCAATATCGATACTGGTAAAATTTGCAGCACTGATATCAGCATACTGCAACGTATAGCCGCCGCTCGCATTACGGAGTACCCGGATCTTTTTCCAGCCCCTGGCAGGAGCCGGGTTACCGGGAGCCAGTCCGCGGTTGACGATATATACTTTGTTTTCCTCAGCGGTGGCGCTGATGGCCGCCATTGCAGTACGGCTCAGGTCGCCATTCGGATAATCGATATAAGGTAATGAACTGGCAACAGGAGCAAACTGGTTAAAGGCTACTTCCGTACTGAAGCCGGTGGTATCCGCAGCCGATACCTGGTTCAGGTCATTTTTATTGAGCTGCCTGGCCATCATAGCAGTAGAGGAGTTCAGAATAACCCGGAACTGATCATTACCGGTATAAAAACCGAGATCCCAGTTATTGCGGTTTACACTGGTCTGCCGGTTGGCACTGAGATCCATAAATACTTTGTTACTGTACAACACCCCGCCCCCATTGATGGTCATGGCCGGCTGCTGGGCAATCAGTTCTGCAAAACTGAGCGTAAACCGACTGGTTACGCCCACAGAAACTTTCTGAGTCGTTTGTCCGAGGTCAAACACGATTTTCTCATCACCATCAAATAAGACCCCGTTCACTTTATTCAGTACAAAGCTTACTTCATTAGCTCCTGCCGGTACATTCACCAGCAGTTTGCCTGCCACTACACCCGGAACGGTGGTATAATCAATACCATAGGCCAGATCCTGTTCGGCCAATTGAACCGTAACCGGAAGTATTGAATCTGTAAAACGGGACAACTTGAGTTTTACCGTAATAGTGGATTCCGTTGCGGTAATTCCCTGTTCGGATGATTCGAAAGCCACATAGGTGTCCGGAAGATCGGCCGTCCTTTTACGGCAGCCGGCTCCCAGGATCAGAATGCCGGTAACCAGGAGGGTGAGTCGTATGAATTTTTGTTTCATTGTATAAATATTGTGGGGTGATTATTTTTTATTCCAGTTAAACAGCAGGGAGGCAAAGGCGGAGCGGCCGGTGGCCACACTCAGTCCGCCGCCGGTATGTATTCCCCCGGCAATAAAACTGCTCCGGATCCGGTCCACATTCAGCAGATTACGCACGCCTGCATTGAGCCGCAGGAAAGAGGTCAGTTTTTTATTGACCGTAAAATCGGCCATATGATACCCTTCCTGTTCAGACAGCACGATATCAGGGCCACTGGTTACATAACGGGGACGCTTACCTGTAAATTTATAGAACAGGTTCAGGTCCAGTCCGATCCTTGTAAAACTATACGTGGCATTGAGGTTGGCTTCAGCCGACCAGAGCAATTCATTGAGTGATTTATCCGCCTCATATTGGTCATTATAAAAACCGGTATAAGAGGCTCCGGCAGCGATTGACCAGTTACCAGAGGTCAATCCGGTCGTAAGATTGGCTCCCGCCGTTTTACTTCTTAAAATATTATAAAGACGTGCCGTATCTGAGGTCTGGGTAAATACATAATCGATCTGGTTTCTTACATCATTGTAAAATCCTCCGAGTTGTGCGGTTAAGCGGAGATCGTCATTCAGTTTTTTCTTCCAGCTTAACGCGCCGGTGAAACTATGGGAGGTTTCGGCTTTCAGATCCGGATTGCCCACTACCTGGTGATTGGCATCAAAGAAACTGAAATAGAGTTCGCGCAG
>CAUJFR010000158.1 GCA_963169885.1 Bacteroidota bacterium | reverse complement strand
GAGACAGCCTTTTTGCTAAACTTAATTTCCTTTTATTATTGCTTTACAATTTTCTGTGTTTCCACTAAGCTGTTCTTATTGAAAACAGCCAGGTTGTAGATGCCAGGACTCAGCAGACTCATATTGATTTCATGATAGCCGGGCTGAGGTGTCAGGGTTTGAATTGTTTTGCCAGCCATATCGGTCAGCACGATACGGATATTTTCTTCCTGTACCTGCAGTTGTAAGCGATCTCTTACAGGGTTAGGGGTAGCAGTTACCGCGACAATCTGACCTTTGGTGAACTTCGCAGATCTGACGGCGGAGTAAGCAGATTTGCCATCCAGATCAGTTTGCTTGATCCGGTAGAAGTTACTCTTCGCCAGGTCAGGCATTGTATGTACAAAACTATAAGACTGAACACTATTGGAATTACCAATGGCAGCTACAGTGGTCAACGGCAGATAATCCCGGCCATTGACTGAATACTCAACGGTAAAATCGGCTACATTGCTTTCCTGCAAGGTTTCCCATTTCAGGCTCACCTGGTTGTTACGAGCAATGGCATTGAAGCCACCCCATATTGCGGGCAGAGGGAAGGAAGCATTTTTCGTGACTTCAACTCCTGTCGCCCCGATAGGGGTTACTAGCGAATAGTTTGAACCGGATAGCAATGTTGGTGTGCCGGAGAATGTACCGGTAGTAGAAAGTACTGTATAATTCTGTAAAGGGGCCGGTGGAGATACTGTAAAGTCCTGAATATTGATTGTTACGCCAGTCAGATTTACGTTTGCAGTAAACCGTAATTGATCATGCCCAGTTCCGGCACCACTCCCATCTACTACTTCAATTTGTATGGTAGCTGGCTGACCTTGTACCAAGTTTGAAGAAACGGTAAATATGCCAGGTGAATTTCCTGGTGCAATAATACCTGAATTTACAGGAGGCGAGTCACATTGAAGCGTACCGATACCTTTAATAGTACCTGAATTAGTTAATGTAACAGAACCATATATCTCCATTAAAAATGTGGTCGTCTTATTAATTGTCCCAGTATTAAGAAATGTAGCAGTACCACCACCATTCATTGCAATACCTCGGTTGTTGCTACTGAATTGTTCATTAATGGTTCCGTTGTTTACAATGCTTGAACCATTGCTTGTGCCAATTCCTCCACTGGAAGCACCCGTTTGCCAGTTAAATGTGCCATTGTTGGTAAGTGTCGTATTAAGAAATTTTGCAAAATTCTCACTTAAATTAAGGGTACCTGCTCCTCCAATAGTAGTTGCGACATTTACTGTGCCGTTTCTCCAATTCATGGTGCCATTTACCTGGCAGGCCGGGGCTGCACCAGTTGCAGCCAATGTGTTTGCCACAGTTATCGAACCAAGATTATATATTCCGTTGATTAGTAAATCTGTTCCCGTGCCGTCATTGATAGTGAGTGTTGCCCCTGCTTGATTATTATTCAATGTACCGCCAGCATCAACAGTAACCTGATCAACTGTTACAGAAGCTGTAACAGTTACTATATGTCCATTTAAAATAGTAATTGCGCCATCTGCAGATGTGGGCGCGCTTGGTGCCGGGGTAATCCATGTGGCACCATCATACCTTTCCCAGGTAGCTGTATTGTTCCAGTTACCACCGGTTCCAACCGTCCGGTAATCACCAATTGATTGTCCCCACAACGCAGCGGGAAACAGCAGTAAGCATAAGGCTTTAATGATAGTAGATGTCTGATTCATATTAAACGGTTTAATTTTAAAAAAAGATTGCCTTTGTAAATACAAAGACTTACCGGAGGTTATAAATCCGGTAAACATTCAGACTCTTCGAAAGGATATGGGGAAATTTGTAGGTGGAGATTCGACGTAAATCTAACGAATAAAACAATAACCGGAAGTCATTCCATTTTATTTTTTTATCAACCTGAAAATCAAGGCTTAAATATGGGAACCAGGCTATTATCGGAAAGGTTTCCAATGCTGGTTTACAGCCAGTTCCAGCATGGGCAGATCTCCCTTCGTGTCGCCAAAGGCATCGGTTATTTCATATTCATTTTGAGGAAAATTTTCCCTGATCCGTCTTACTTTTTCAGTCCCGTGACAGTTTTTCCCATTTACGAGCCCGGTTATCCTGTCATTCTTGATTGCAAGATGGGTTCCAATTAGTTGAATATCATTGGCTTTTGTCCATTCCAGCAGCCAGTTTTCGGGCGATGCTGAAACCAGTACTACGGTAATATTGTCTTGTTTTAACCGACGGATCTCTTCGAGTGCACCGGGACGGACAATAGCAGGAATTCTGGAGTGGGCAAATTTCTGGCACCAGCTGTCGAATACGGCCATGGGCGTACCTCCAAAAAAATAGCGGAGTACGAACTCTTTTCCCTGCTGGTTACTCAGAAGACGGGCTTTCATGGCCACCAGGAGGGGGGACAGCAGTATAAAACCCATATAGAAACGGACGGTCCCCCTGGTAAAACGGATAAATTCAAGCAGACTGTCCTTCCGGGTGATGGTTCCGTCAAAATCAAAGAGAGCGATCCTGGGCTTCACAGTTTTTTCTTTTTAAACATGAATTCCGGGATCATCCGGATAATACACATGATCCATTTCCAGAACCACTTGACATAGACGACATTCTTTTTCTTCCTTATGCCGGTAAAAACGGCGTTGGCTACCTGGGCCGGGGTAGCCGTAAGCAGGGCAGGTAATGAAAGATGGGCCGTCATTTTTGTATATACAAAACCGGGGAGAACCGTCAATACATGCACCTGGTGATGAAACAGTTTATTCCGCAATCCGGACAGATAAGCGATAAAACCGGCTTTCGCACTGCCATAAATAAAATTACTTTGCCGGCCTCTGAGACCTGCCACGGAACTGAAGCCTGCGATCACCCCGGTTCCGTTTTTCATATAGTCCAGGGCAATAGCGTTCAGCAATGTTACAGGACCGGTGAAATTACTTTCGATTGTCTGCAGCGTAGCGCTTGTATCGCGCAACACTTCATCATTGTCCTGCATAAAGCCGGCCACACAGATGGTAATGCCAGGTTTATTTTCCAGCGAATTCCAGACTGCTGCCAGCGTGGTAGTCTGGCTCAGATCCAGCTCGAGCAGGTTACAACGGATACCAAAACGGATCTGGAGGTCGGACTGTGCAGGCAACAGGCGTTCCGATTTTCGGGCACCAAGCAACAGATCATACCCTTCCCGGGCATATTTTTCAGCAATGGCCATTCCGATATCGGATGTGGCTCCGATTATGAATACATATTTTTCCATAAAATAACAGATTACCGGGAAGTCAGATTCAGCCGTTCAGATTGCAATGAACTGAATTTTGATTCCGGATTATACTTGCGTATGATACTTTTAAATTCGTCTAGCCGGGGATACCCTTTTTCAAGAATTTCCGGTTTCATCCGGGCATCCTTTGACATATAAAGCCGGCCACCATGCTGAAGTACCAGGGCATCCAGTTCATCCAGAAAAGGCATCAGCCCATTGCGTACCGGAATATCCAGTGCCAGGGTATATCCTTCTTTCGGGAAGGAAATCAGGTCATCCTGAGGGCCAAATACTTTTAATACGGCGAGGAATGAACCAATTCCTTTGTCACTGATCCGGTGCAATATTTCCACGAGCCCGTTTTTACTTTCCAGGGGCAGGACAAACTGATATTGAATAAAGCCCTTTTTACCATAACCCCGGTTCCAGTTCAGGATGGCGTCCAGCGGGTAAAAAAAGGGTTCGTAAGAAACGACATTGTTGATTTCCCTTTTCATGTTTTTGCCATAAAACAGAAAATTAAAAACTTTGACCGTAAACTTATTCAACACAAAAGAGGGCAGGTTGAACGGGAAATTTATCTGCTTTCCGGATGGAACGGCCAGGGGCTTTTCTTTTTTTCCAGCCGGCAGGTCTTCTACTGATGCATGCTCGCCAAGAATAAGTATACTCCGGCCAAACCCTTTACCTTTTTTGAGGCAATCGATCCAGGCTACTGAATAGGTATATTGTTTGTTTTCCTCAAACAGGCGTAGAATTTCATCCAGGTTTTTTGCTTTCAGTTGTTTTTGCCTGATATACGAAGTTTCAATTTTTTTGAGTCTGAATTTTACCCGGGTGATCACACCGGTGAGTCCCATTCCGCCACAAGTGGCCCAGAACAAGTCTGCTTTATCATCCGGGGTACAGGTATGTGTTTCGCCATCATGGCCTGTGATATCCATTTCCATGACATGTGCCGAGAAACAACCATCCACGTGGTGGTTTTTTCCATGTACATCACTGCCGACCGCTCCGCCCACCGTAATGAATTTGGTTCCCGGAGTTACAGGAAGAAACCAGCCTTTTGGAACAATGATGGGAAGTATTTTATCCAGTGTCAGTCCCGACTGGCATTCAAAAATGCCTTCTTTTGTATCGAAGGACAAGACCTTATTGTATTGCAGGGTGCAGACTGTTTTTGCGGCCAGGGAGGCATCTCCGTAACAACGGCCGTAGCCCCTTGCAATAAAGCGGTCCTCACGGCCTACATAAGTTGCTAAATCTTCGGGAAAACTAAATGTCTTTTCGTCGCTTTCAATACTGGGATAATTGCCCCAGTTGGCTATGATCTTTTTCATTACTCAAACAGGGTTATGTCTTTCAAATAGAGTATACCCGCAAAGCTCGCCATCCATAACAACAACGTGATCTTTATAAAAAGGTCCTTATACAGGATCTTGGTAGGAGAACCCGCGTCTGCCTGTACAAAAATGATCTGCAGGTAACGCATGATGCCTGCTATTACGAAGAGGCAGGTGTAGTAGAGCCGGTGTGTACCCAGCCGTTCAATGGTTGCCGGGGCCATCGTATACATGAAGTACGCCACAATAATGACAGCACAAACAAGCGCCAGCAGTACATTCAGGTATTCAAGGTTATACCCTTTGACAGACTTGCGCATTTCCGTCCCGGAACTGATCTTCAGTAATACATCGTCTCTTCTTTTTCCAATGGCCATAAACAGTGCCAGCAGGAAAACCATGATCACAATCCATTCCGACAACGGCGTAAAGTTGATGACCGATCCTGCTTTGATCCGTAAAATAAAGCCGGAAGCAAGGATCAGGATGTCCAGTACCGGAATTGTTTTTAACCCGAATGAATAACCGAGATTCAGCAGGAAATAAATGCCGAGTACAAAAAGAAATTTATCCCGGATCAGCCAGGCGGTTCCGAGGCCGGCTACCAGTAAAATAAAGAGGAGTATAATGGCCGTCGTCCGTGATACGGTACCACTGGCCAGCGGCCTGAATTTCTTAACCGGGTGTTTCCGGTCATCCTCTATATCACGGTAATCATTGATGATGTAGATCGAGCTGGCAACACAGGAAAATGAAATAAATCCCCACACCAGGGCGATGATTTTATCTACCTGAAAAAGTTCACCGGCAAAAAAAAGTGGCAGAAATAAAAAAGAATTTTTTGCCCAGTCTTTAGGACGAATTAGTTGTAGGATGGCTTTGACCATAAATTGAGTACAAAATAGACACTATTCCCCATATTTACTAGTGTTATTCTGTCCTTTTTATTATGTTTACCTTATTAATTCCTGCAGATGAAACAGCCCCGTTTTGACAAAGCATTTTATTTTTCATTTTTCGAGGTACTGATTATTGTTTTATTGGCCATGGTGCCACTGTTTGTCCAGTTCCCGTACCGGGTGAATATTTTCCTTTCCTGGGAAGGGGCCTACCGTATCAGCGAAGGGCAACTGCCTTTCAGGGATTTCGGTGCTCCGCTTGGCGGTATGTACTGGGCTGTACCTGGCATATTCTTTAAAATTTTTGGTCATCAGCTTGTCACCTTAGTAAAAGCACAGGTATTCATTAATATTATTTCAGGATTGGCTTTCCGGTCTGTTTTAAAAAGCTTCTCCGTTCCCCCTTCTTTCCGGGTTACCGCAGTGTTGCTTTATTGTGTGTCCTATTCTTTTTTCAATTTCTGGCCCTGGTACAATCATAGTGTGATCGTATATGAATTTGTTGCCCTGGCCTTTTTATGCAATGCCTTACTGGCCGCACCGGCCGGTAAATGGCGCATGATTAAAATTGTACTGGCCTCTTTTTTCACGGTCTGTTCTTTTCTGACCAAGCAGGATGCCGGGGCTATGGCTTTTGCCCTGGGGGCAGCACTTGCAGCCTATCCGTTACTGAAGGGCCGTGACTGGAAACCGGTATTGGTCTATGTCCTTTCTTTCGCGGTTATCTTGTTCCTGTTTATCCTGCCATTTATCAATAGCGGTTTTGGATATTGGTTTAATCACGGACAGGCACCTCACTCTGCCCGCATTTCACCCTCGGAAATTGCACTGGAACTCCTCAATGGTTCTCAATGGATCAAGTTCTACCTGTTGCTGATTTTAATCGTTGCTTTTATGCGTTTCAGCAGTATCAGGGACCTCTGGTCGGATAAAAAGGAAAGCTTGTTTCTGCTGCTTACCCTGGGTATTCTCGGAGAGGCTGCCGTATTTCAGGTGACCAGCTATACCCCTCCGGATAATAATATTTTCTTTCATGCATTTATCCTCGCCTACCTCCTCAGTCAGCTGACTGTTTTAGTTCCTGCTATTGCAAAACACCGGTTAATTCCGGTAGTCATTTCGATAGGTGTATTATTCTGGTGGAGCGGTGTTTTTTCAAAATATATCCTCCGCCTGGTACCCGGCCTCACGGATACCAGTACTGCTACGGTTTCACCAACAGGTGAAAACCTGGTAAACCGGAAAACGTATATGATTGTACCTCCGGATAGTTCAGAACTGGAAATGCGGCAATGGGTACAATGTGGATTAGCGTCATTTGATAAAATCACCATGCCCGTTTCTACAGCCGATGGTATAAAGCGACTCATGGAAATGGAACAAGTGAAAAACAAAAAAGATATTCGGGTGTTAAATATGAGTGAGCTCACGCCGCTGGCTGCGGAAATTCCGTATAAGACAGAACGGGGTGCCCATTATCCGCTTTGGAATCACCTCGGGGTGGGCATGTTTAATAAACAAGCTGCCATGTTTGAAGAACGGATCGGGAAAGGGGAGTATGACCTGGTTTTGTTTGAATATATCCCGGCACTGAACAATTTTTTTCCGTTCCGGGTCAGGGATTCGTTGAAAAACCATTATGCGTTGGTGGACAGTTTTGCGGCTCCAAGGCGCGGGGATACCAAGGGGATGATTGAAGTATATGTACGTCCTTTAATGGATAGCGCAGTAAGTGTTTCAACTAAATAGAAATATGGGTATAGGAAAACAGCTGGCAGAATATCTCTTTCTTAAAAAGAAGGATCCGGATCGTCCGAAAGATAAATGGATCGGTTATATGCATGGCATTAACCGGATCAGTCTTTTTGTTTTTATTCTTTGTATGATTATTCTGGCGTATAAACTCCTCCGGCACTGAGAAACCGGCTGATATGGGCTGCGGCTGTTGCGGATGCATCCCCGCCTTGTTGTAAAAGAGTTTTTAAGTGCGCATATTCCGTTGTTATGCTGTTGCGCCGGTGATCATCTTCTACTATGGCTTTTAATTCCACTTCCAGGTTGTCAGGATTAAATGCATCCTGTATCAGTTCCTTCACGATTTCCCGGTCCATGATCAGGTTGACGAGGGAGATATATTTCACTTTAATCACCCGTTTGGCAATCTGGTAGGAAATCGGAGACCCTTTATAACAGACCACTTCCGGAATACCCAGTAAGGCCGTTTCAAGAGTGGCGGTACCAGAAGTTACAAGTGCTGCTTTTGATTGCAGCAATAGCTCATACGTGCGGTTTTGAACATACGTTACACCCGGGTAATTGTTAAGCAGTTCTTTGTAAAAAAGTTCATCAGAACCGGGGGCTTTTGCTACGATGAACTGATAGTCCGGAAACCGGCGGCTCATTTCCAGCATCACGGGTAGTTTTTTGCTGATTTCCTGTTTGCGGCTGCCGGGTAATAATGCCACGATTGGTTTTTCTGCCAGGCTTTCTCCCGGCCCCTTTGCTGAAGCGGCATCTGTCTCTTCCACCAGCGGATGGCCGACATACTCCACCTCCCAGTCCCATTTAGTTTTGAAATAGTCTTTCTCAAAGGGTAGAATCACCAGCATAAGGTCTATACAGGTTTTCATCGATTTAACCCGGTTCTCCTTCCAGGCCCAAACCTGGGGTGCTATATAATAGACCACCCGGAAGCCCTGTCGTTTCGCCCACCGGGCAATCCGCAGGTTAAACCCGGGGTAATCCACCAGGATCAATACATCCGGCTGAAATTCAGTGATATCTTTGCGGCAAAAAGACAGGTTACGGAAAATAGTCCTGAGGTTCATCAGTACTTCTGAAAAACCCATAAAGGCGAGCTCGCGGTAATGCTTCACAAGATCGCCACCCTGCGCTTTCATTTTATCCCCGCCCCAGCAACGGACCACAGCCGTTGTATCGTTTTTCCGGATTTCCCGGATCAGGTTACTGCCATGCAGATCCCCGGAAGCTTCACCGGCAATGATATAATACTTCATGAACCCTTAGTTGAAGATTTTTAGCACCAGGATACCTATCCCGTAAATAAGGGTAACTATAAATATTCCTTTGGCTGTTTTATCCCGGTTGGTATTTACATAAAGCGTGAACAGGACCGCATTGGCCAGCAGGCTCATGGAACCAATGGATGTGATGAGTTTGTTCTCATGGATAAAATTATCCAGAAACTCCATAAAAGTAAAAGCCGAATAACTTACAAAATAGACCACTGCCAGTCCGGCCAGCGGACCAACCAGTCCAAGCACCAGTCCCAGTTTCAGGTTGTCTTTGGTGAATATCATTTTTCCCAGGTTTTAAGTTTGTCTTTCATTCCATAGTGGGTCAGGTCAAATTGCACCGGCACCACACTTACATAATTATTGGCCAGGGCCCATACATCTGTGTCTTTCCCCTTATCAAAATTCACAAACTCTCCCGTCAGCCAATAATAGTGTTTTCCATGCGGGTCTTTGCGTTCAATAAAATCCTCTTCATATTTGGCATAGGCCTGACGACAGATTTTTATCCCCCTGAGCAGGGTTTCCGGTATGGACGGTACATTTACATTCAGTACAGTATGCTTTTCCATTTTGGTACGCAGCATTTGCTCAACAATGATACGTGCATATTTCCGGGCACCACTGAAATCCGCATCAATGCTGTAATCCTGCAGGGAAAAACCGGCAGAGGGTATACTTTCAATAGCTGCTTCCAGTGCGGCAGACATCGTCCCTGAATAAATTACATTGATACTGTGATTAGCACCATGATTGATACCACTCAGGCAGAGATCCGGTTTCCGGTGCAATACTTTATCCACGGCCAGTTTGACGCAGTCCACCGGTGTTCCGGTACAGGACCAGGACTCAATTCCGTCAAACATTTGTACTTTATGCAACCGGAGCGGTTGTCCGATTGTGATGGCATGCCCCATACCCGACTGTGCTTTGTCAGGTGCCACCACCACGATTTTCCCGATATCCCTGACCGATTCCACCAGGCTTCGGATACCAGGAGCGGTGATGCCATCATCATTGGTAATCAGGATGACCGGTTTTTCTTTTACCCGGGTATTTTTTTTACTTTTTTCAGGATGGGTTATGGTTTTCTTTTTCATAGGATACAAAAATCCCTGTTTTTTCCGGGTTATCCAAGCCGCCTGAAAAGAAAGGATTTGGAAAATCTAAAATAATTAGTATTTTGCAGCTAAATAAATTAGATTATCATGGCTGTCTCAAATCAAAACCTGAAATACCTCCGCAAGCTGCGTGGCTGGACACAGGAGGAGTTTGCCAACAAACTGCACATTAAACGTTCCCTGCTGGGAGCTTATGAAGAAGAAAGGGCGGAACCCCGGATAGATGTCCTGGAAGCTGTTTGTGATATGTTCAAGTTAACGCTGGATGAAATACTCCGGAAAGACCTGAGTGATAACAAAGCCAATTATCTCGCCAGGCGAAGAGCGATGAAAATGGCAGCCGGAAAAGCGGAGATCCAGTTTGTCCCGGTAAAAGCCGCCGCCGGTTACCTGGCCGGATATGCTGATCCTGAGTTTATTGATGAGCTGAACACGTTTACACTCCCGATGCTGACCGGCGGAAATTACCGGGCTTTTGAAATAATCGGGGATTCTATGCTTCCTACTCCAAGCGGATCCGTAATCGTAGGCGAAAAAGTCGATAACCTGGATGAAATGAAGAACAATGCAGCTTGTATAGTGATTTCCAGAAATGAGGGCATTGTTTATAAGCGGGTGCAAAAGCATAATAAAATAAAGAATAAACTTACCCTGATCAGCGATAACCCCTCTTTTCACCCCTACACTGTAAATGCAGAAGAAGTACTGGAGATGTGGCAGGCCCAGGTGGTCATTGCCCGGGCAAATACCCAGAACCGATGGGATATGAATCAGCTGGCCAACGTGGTGTCTGATCTGCAGCAACAGGTAAGTTCCCTTAAAAAGCGAATTAACTGAATATCAGACAGTCACTTAGAAAGTTTAAAACAGTCCGGCGGGCAGCCTTTCCACCTGCTTTTTTGTCTATATATTTGTAGAAGGCAACCCTGCTGATGAGGTTAAAACATTTTTACTATATATTTCTTTTACTCCTTTGTTTTCAATCAGTTGCACAGGTTAAAACAACAGAGGCGGTAAAAACCGTACAGGCACCCCGTATCGACGGATTGCTGAATGATGACGCCTGGCAGGAAGCGCCGGTTTTAACTGATTTTATTCAAAACTCCCCCTCTCCCGGTAGTCCGGCCAGCAGCAAAACTGTTGTCCGCATTTTGTATGACAATACCGCGATCTATGTGGGTGCTTATCTTTTTGACGATCCTTCACTCATCAGAAAGCAGTTCACGGCCAGGGATGGAGAACAAATGAGGGATGTCGACTATTTTTCTGTCTTTTTTGACACCTACCATGACAAACAAAATGGATTCCAGTTCCTGGTAACCACCGCCAATGTGCAATCTGATGCACGGGTATCTCCCACTTACTCTGGTGAGTTTGGCAGTTATGGGGACAAAACCTGGGACGCTGTCTGGGAAAGTAAAGTGAGTATGCAAAAAGATGGATGGGTGGTCGAAATGCGTATTCCATATGTCTCTCTCCGGTTTTCAAAAAAAGAGGTCCAGGACTGGGGATTACAATTGCTGCGGTTTACACGCCGGAACAATGAAACTGATTTCTGGAATCCGATCAGTCCGACAGTTAACGGATTTGCCAACCAGTTTGGCCAGCTTTCAGGATTAAAGCATATTGAACCACCTTTGCGGCTCAGTTTTTCGCCCTATGTAACAACCGGATTCAGGACATCACCGGTTGGGAACGGATACCTCAATGAATGGTTACGGAATGGTGGCATGGATCTGAAGTACGGACTGAATGAAAGTTTTACGCTGGATGCGACGCTGGTGCCCGATTTTGGACAAGTGATTTCAGATAATGTGGTGAACAACCTGACCCCTTATGAAGTGCAGTTTCAGGAAAACCGCCAGTTCTTTACCGAGGGTACCGAAATTTTTAATAAAGCAAAGCTTTTTTATTCCCGCAGGGTTGGTGCACTCCCGGGCGGATATTACTCCGTAATTGGCATGGCAGAATCAGACCCGGACCTGGAGATTGTCCGGAATCCCACCAGTACCCAGTTATACAATGCCGTAAAGTTTTCAGGCCGCACAAAAAACAAACTGGGGATCGGCATATTTAACGCAGTAACAGCTCCGATGAAAGCTACCCTGCGTAATAAAATAACCCGGGAGGAAACCACCATTGAAACAGAACCACTGGCTAATTATAATATCCTGGTGCTGGATCAGGCCTTTAAAGGCCGATCATCCCTGACATTTACCAATACCAATGTAATGCGAAACGGGGCGGCCCGTGATGCGAATGTATCGGCCCTTGATTTTGCCCTTTATGATAAACGGAACCTGCATGCCTTGCAAGGAACGGCCCGGTATAGCAAAATCTGGTCGTCCAGTGGTTATGACGGATACAATACCACCCTGCGTTATGGCAAGGTGAGCGGTAACTGGCAGTATTATGTGATGGGCAATGTGGAATCAAAAAATTATGACCCGAATGATCTCGGTATTTTGCAGGCGGCCAATGAAATCAGTTACCGGGGCAGTATTTCATACCGTCGGTATAAGCCCAGCCGTTCGCTTATTGATTACAGTTATACGCTCTTGCCCCGTTTACAATACCTGTACAAACCCTATGCGTACAACCGGTTTGATGTGCAGGCCAGGGGCTTCTGGTTGTTCCGCAATTTCTGGGACCTGAGTGTGGTGGCTGGTGTGGTACCCGGCTGGGAAAGTAATTATTTCGAACTACGTACCGATGGACGGGCTCTTCGTTACCCGTCAAATTATTCCCTGGAAGCCTCCGGCAGCACCGATAGCCGGAAGAAAGCCTTCGTCAATTTTGGGTTGGTCTATGCCGTGGCACCTGAATTCAGCAATACCTACCGGTCCGTTTCACTCGGCATGCGATACCGCTTTGGAGATCGTTTTTCCCTGGATCTTCAAACCAGTTCCCACTTCGAAGACAATCAGCTTGGGTATGCGTTTATGCGGGAAACAAACGGGGAGCCGATTGTGGGCTTCCGTAAAAACCGGGACTTCACTTCAGTGCTGTCAGGTATTTACAATTTTGCCTATCGCCTGAATCTTACGCTCAGGGCCCGGCATTACTGGAATAAAGTGAACTATGCCAGCTTTCATAATGTGGACAACCGCGGCGATCTGATCAGCCGTCCATTTATCAGTGGGCAGGATGATAATGTCAATGTATTTAATGTAGATGCTTTTCTGACCTGGGATTTCCGGCTGGGCAGCCGCCTGATCCTGGGGTATAAAAACTGGCTGGGCAGTGATGAAACAATTCAGTTTAATTCCGGGCAGAATAATTACCTGCGTAACCTCAGTAAAACCTTTGATTTACGCCACGGGAATGAAGTGACCGTCAGGTTTATTTATTTCCTCGATTATAACCAGCTTCGCCGGAAACATTAAGACAGCTGCATAATGCCGTCATCCACCAGGGCGAAAACCTGATCTCCTTTCTTTGGTTCGACTTTAAATCCCCCGGTAAAGCGGCTGAATGCCGGCAATACCGCAACATCTTTCGTAAAATAATAACAGGGGAATCGCAGGGTTTGTTTTCCTTTACCTTTCAGGGTTATGGCCGGATGCACGTGACCGGTAAAACGGTATTTTTTTAATTCTTCTTCCGTCAGGTCTTTTTCGGCTTTCTTATCATGCAAAAATAAAAACGGACCTGCAGCCAGTTTCCATTCATGTACCTGAATATCGGCCGCCGCATACCAGTTGTCCGCCAGTATATCGTGATTCCCTTTTACCAGGTCGATCTGCAGTAAGGAAAAATCCTTCCTCCACTTCAAAAAGAGGTCCAGTTCCTTATTGGCCGTGCTATGCGTGAAATCGCCGGCAATGATGAGTCTGTCTGCCTTGTACAGGTAGAGTTGTGCCATCAGCCGCTGCAGGTCTGCTTTATAAATACGCTGAGGAATACCGATTCCTTCTTTCCGGAAATGACCTGATTTACCCAGGTGCAGGTCGGCTACAATCAGGGTGTTTTCTTCTTCCCAAAGAATACAACGTTCAGGAGATAACCAAAGTGTTTGATCGCGGAGGATATATGGAACCGGGTTTTTCATTGACAGTTGCCAAATCTATAAAACAATTTTTTCTTATTTCAATTGTTGCTGCATTTTTTTGATCCGGTCTTCGAGTTTTTCTGAAGAGAGATCTTCGCGCATACTGTCCACTTTTATCGGAAAACAGAAGGGCGTGAGTTGCTCCGGGAAAGTGAGGACAATTTTTGAATGCTGAATCCGCTGCAGCATGTCCCTTAACCGGGCTTCCTCCATTTGCTGGTCCAGCACTTCCTGGTAGGCCTGCCGGAGCAACAGGTTGCCGGAATCATATTCGCTGAACACATTAAACAACAGAGAAGCGGAGGATTGCAGGTGACGGGCTTTCTTTTTTTCACCCGGCATTCCCTGGAAAATCAGACCGCCGATCACAGCAATATCCCTGAATTTCCGGCGGGCCATTTCCGTATTATTAACACTGCGCTGTATATCCATCAGCAACCCCTCCGTGCTGAACAATTCATATACATTGGTATCATCTACCGGAATAGGCTGGTCACTCAGCAATTCAAAGCCATAGTCATTCATGGCAAAGGAAAAGGTAATTGGCTGTATCCGGCTGATCCGCCAGGCCAGTATTGCAGCCATGGCCTCATGAACAAGACGGCCTTCAAACGGGTAAACAAAAAGATGAAAACCGTCTTTTGTCTCAATCTGCTCGATCAGTAATTCATTTTCCGCAGGTACATGTGACAAGGAAGCCTGTAAAGCAAATAACGGATGAAGGGCTTTCAGTTCTTCCGAGTCAGAGGAAGTCCCCTCCCGGTAACGGTTCAGTTCCGAACGAAGTTTCCGCCCGAGGTTTGCACTCAGTGGCATCCGGCCGCCATTCCAGCTGGGGATGATTGATTTTTTACTGGTTGATTTCCGTACCAATACCGTCATGTCTTTGATCAGTACAAATTCAAGGTTACGGCCAGCCAGTGTAAACACATCACCCGGTGACAAACGGGAAATAAAATACTCTTCAATCACACCAATATATCCCCCGGTTATAAATTTTACTTTCAGCATCGCATCACTTACGATGGTACCGATATGCATCCGGTGCCGCATCGCCAGTTTCCGGCTTTTTATCCGGTACACGCCATCCTCCAGTTCCACTTTTTTAAAATCATCGTATTGCTGCATAGCATTGCCACCCTGCGTCGCAAAGTGAAGCAATTGTCCCCATTCATCTTCGGAGAGATCCCGGTAACAGTACGTGGTTTTTATTTCATTGTATAATTCAGGACTGCAGAAGCCTTCTGATATAGCCAATGTGTTCATGTATTGTAATAAAACATCGTAGCAGTTGGTGAAAGGGACCCGGCTTTCAATCAGGTTTTCCCCCATCGCTGATTTAAGGGCCGCTGCTTCCATGAGTTCAAGCGAGTGTGTTGGCAGGAAAAAGATCCGGCTTATTGCATCAGGCTGGTGACCACTACGTCCGGCTCTTTGTAAAAAACGGGCCACCCCCTTTGGCGATCCGACCTGGATCACTGTATCCACGGGACGGAAGTCAACGCCCAGATCAAGGCTGGCGGTACACACCACGGCTTTAAGCCGGCCAGTATGCAGGTTATCTTCAATCCAATTGCGGAGTTCCGGGTCAATACTTCCATGATGCAGGGCAATAACGCCTGCCAGGTCGGGACAAATATCCAGCAAGGTCTGGTACCAGGTTTCACTCATTCCCCGGGTATTGATGAAGATAAGACAGGTTCCGCCTGACTGAATAACCGGAATCAGTTTGTGTGCCAGTTTGATTCCCAGATGACCGGCCCAGGGATACTTTTCAATTTCATCCGGGTAAATCGATTCCACCCTGATTTCTTTACGGAGCCTCGCAATTACGGTTATGCATGGCTGTTGTAACGGGGAAAGCAATACTTCGCCGGCTTCATCAAGATTTCCGATAGTGGCTGATATGCCCCATATCATGGGTCGCCGGGATGGAATTTCCTGCAAGTGAACGAGGCGGGATATGGCCAACTCCACCTGTACGCCTCGTTTGCTG
>CAUJFR010000157.1 GCA_963169885.1 Bacteroidota bacterium | reverse complement strand
CTGAGGAACTGATCAGCCTGCATACCGGCCGGATCTATCACGTGTATATGATGGGTTTTCTTCCCGGCTTTGCCTATATGGGTGAAGTGGACGAGCAATTGACCATGGCCCGCAAGCCCCGGCCGAAGTCCACAAAAGCGGGCAGTGTGGGTATTGCCGGCCGGCAGACCGGTATCTATCCGCTTACATCCCCTGGTGGCTGGCAAATCATCGGCATGACCCCCATTGAATTATTTAACCGGAACCGGAAAGACCCCACGTTGCTGCAGGCAGGTGACCGGGTTCAGTTTTATGCAATCGATAAATATGAGTTTGCGCATTATTAAAGCAGGCATACAGGATACCGTGCAGGACTTCGGCCGATACGGTTACCAGCAGGCGGGAATCAACCCCTCCGGTGCCATGGACCGCTATGCGCTGCAGGTGGCCAATGCACTGGTGGGAAACGACCTGCATGAAGCGGTGCTCGAACTTCATTTTCCTTCATCCGTTATACTTTTTACCCGGCCGTTGCTGATCGCCATTACAGGGGCCGATTTTTCACCCAGTATCAATGGGGAACCGGTTCCCCTGAACCAGTGTATTGTGGTCAATAAAAATGATGCCCTGCAGTTTCATCGTCCGGTCAGCGGGGCAAGGGCCTGCCTGGCAGTACAAGGTGGTTTTAAGTTAAGTCCCTGGCTTGAAAGTCAGAGTACCAATCTCAAAGCCGCGGCGGGTGGTTATGAAGGACGGGCTTTGCGGAAAGGCGATGAACTGATTTGCCGGACCGAAAGGGAGTATAGTAAATTATTAAATGGGAAAAATTTCAGGGTCCTGCCCTGGACGGCGGATCACCAGTCGGGTGATAACAGTAAGGAAATTTTAATTCTTCCCGGAAATGAATGGGACCGGTTGCCAGCTGCATCCAGGGACCGTTTTTTGGGAACGCCTTTTCTGATCACCAAACTCGCCGACCGGATGGGTTTTCACCTGGGCAATGAACCAATGGATATCCTGCCCGGGGAGGAACTGGTTTCATCCGCCGTCACCTTCGGAACAGTGCAGTTGTTGCCCGATGGCAAACTTATTATTTTAATGGCCGATCATCAGACTACCGGAGGTTATCCCCGCGTGGCCCATGTGATCACGGCCCATCATTCAAAACTGGCGCAGAAAAGAACGGGAGAGGCCTTGCATTTCAGGATAACGGACCTGATGACTGCTGAACAACTGCTGCAAAAACAGCAACAACATATAAAGCAACTGCAAAACGCCTGTTTATTTAAATTGCAATCATATGCGTGACCATATTGATATCAACTGTGACATGGGAGAGGGCATGGGCAATGAGGAAGCCCTGATGCCTTTTATTTCTTCCGCCAATATTGCCTGCGGTTATCATGCGGGAGATACTAACAGTATCCTGCATACGCTGGAACTTTGTAAACAATTCAATGTGGCCCCGGGGGCACACCCTTCCTTCCTGGACCGGGCTAATTTTGGCCGCCGGGAAATGGAATTACCGGTTACGGAATTGTATGAACTCATTATCCAGCAATTGCTGATCATGCAGGAAATGGCGGATATGGCCGAAGTAACCCTGCGGCATGTAAAACCGCATGGAGCATTGTATAATATGTCGGCCCGCGAACCCCTGGTGGCACAGGTGATTGCCAAAGCCGTTAAAAACTTCAACAGTAAACTCTGGTTGGTCGGACTCAGTGGCAGTTGTTCTATTGAACAAGCCATTGAAACTGGACTCAATACGATCAGTGAGGTCTATGCCGACCGTACCTACCAGGATGATGGTACACTTACACCGAGGGGTACGGCGGCGGCTATGATCACCGATGCTTCTATAGCCGCGGCCCAGGTATTGGAGATGGTAAAAGAAGGTACGGTGACCACCGTATCCGGATCAAAAGTTCCGATTGTGGCCGAATCGATCTGTCTGCATGGGGATGGCCCACATGTATTGGAGTTTGCCACCACAATCCATCGCACCTTAAAAGAGAAAGGCATTGACATCCGGTTCAGCTAATTCCCCCAGGAAAGGAACCAAAGGGGTGATCCTCGGTGCCGCTTTCCTGATGGCCACTTCGGCTATTGGTCCGGGTTTCCTTACCCAGACCAGTCTGTTTACCGGCGAACTGCTCACCAGTTTTGGTTTTGTGATATTGATATCCGTATTGCTGGATATCGGGGCACAGTTGAATATCTGGCGCATTATTACAGTCAGTGGTAAGCGGGCCCAGGATATTTCCAATACGATGCTGCCGGGACTCGGTATTTTTTTAGCGGCGTTGATCGCTTTTGGCGGACTGGTATTTAATATCGGCAATATCGCCGGCACGGGCCTTGGTCTGAATGTCCTCACTGGTATTGATGTAAAGGTTGGTGCGGTCATCAGTTGCGGGATCGCCCTGGGGATCTTCTGGTCCAGGCAAGCCGGAAGCCTGATCGATGTCTTTGTAAAAGTGCTGGGTTTGCTGATGATCGGTCTCACTTTGTACATTGCTTTTATTTCCCATCCGCCCCTGGGTGAAGCACTCTACCGGACTGTATGGCCGGAGAAGACCGATATGATGAAGATCGTGACCCTGGTAGGGGGAACGGTAGGTGGTTATATTTCTTTTGCCGGTGCACATCGTTTGCTTGATGCGGGCATCAAGGGAAAGGAACAGCTTGGCCAGGTTACAAAAAGTTCGGTGAGTGGGATATTGATTACGTCATTGATGCGGTATATACTTTTCCTCGCTGCACTGGGTGTGGTATGGCAGGGGGTGAAGTTATCAGCCACTAATCCGGCGGCTTCTGTTTTTCAATCCGCCGCCGGTGAATTGGGTTATCGTTTTTTTGGTATTGTGATGTGGAGTGCCGCTATCACATCGGTGGTCGGTGCTTCTTATACTTCAGTTTCTTTCTGGAAAACCATTTCACCTTTTGTACAGCGGAATGAAAAATGGGTGACCAGTCTTTTCATATTATTCTCTACTTGTATTTTTTTATTGGTCGGACAGCCGGTGAAATTGCTGGTGCTTGCCGGTGCGGTCAATGGCATCATCCTGCCCATTGCACTAGCCGTGATATTGGTAGCTGCACGAAAACAAAAAGTGGTGGGGGAGTATAAACATTCTTTATTGCTTCAGGTGATCGGGTGGATCGTGGTGGTGGCGATGGGGTATATGAGTATGGTGGGGATGATGAAGAGTGTGTAGCCGGGTGAGGTATAATTTGATGGAAATCTCCATCAACTGAAACCACACTATGTAAGTACTACAAGCTATTCCAGTATAAATACCAGGAAGTGATACTTTTCAATTAGCACAAATTAAATTTTCCCTGTAAGGTAGATTTCTGATTCCGTAGGCGTAAGGGCACCGCCGGCTTTTTCCAGTGTAACAGTAAAGGCAGTTGCTGAGGAAGGCAGGTTTGTCATTTCAATAAACCGTCCTCTTATTTCATCATCAATAATTCCAACGTTTACAGGTTTTCCATCAATCATAGCCCATAATTGATAACTTTTGGCCGCTGAGGACTTCGGTAGATGATGAATCATAATATAGGCTTTGCCCGTTACTTTATCCCAGAACATCGTACAGCGGCAGATGGCATGGTAACCATAGCCATACATGGCTACCGGAGTGATACTGGGTTTTTTCATTATTTCATAGTCACTGAGTGGCAGGCTTACAGTTGTTTCAGCAGGTTTGTTATTCTTTGTTTGTTGATATAAGTAATAATTGAATCCCGCACTGATTAATAATAAAACGGATGCCGCAATTGATAATATGTATCGCCAATTATTCTTTTTCTCCTGAATGGGTATAACTGCCGCCGGTTTTTTCAGGTCATCAATAAGCGTTAATATTTTATTATCAGTAGCCTCATCCGGTAAAGTGCTTTGCCGGAGCATATTTTTTTCCATTTCCAATTCGAAAGACAGGATGGCTGAATTCAATTCCGGATATTGAATACGTAAAGCCTCTAATTCCTTTTCTTCAGCTTCATTGCAAAGGCCCATTACATAGGACTCTATGATTCCAGATGATATGTATTTTTGTATATCCATCTAAACAAATTGTTTTCTTAATTCTACTAAGGCATTTCGTAGTCTTGTTTTTACGGTTCCTAACGGTATATTCAGCACTTTCGCAATTTCCTCATGGGTAAATCCATTATAATAAGATAATTCAATCACATCTGTATATTCCTTTCTGAGGTTATTTACCTGTTGGCGAAGACCGATCTGGTTAATCGTATTAGTGCCTTGATTCTTTTCGTCAATAGTATCTACGTAAATTTCCAGGTTCTCGTTTTTTGCCTCCGATTTAAACACTTTAGATCGAAGTTTATTGATTGCGGCATTTCTGGTGAGCTTCACCATCCAGGTAAATAATTTTCCTTTTGAGGCGTCATATTTATCAATTTGTTTCCAAATAGTAATGACCACATCCTGTAATACATCATTGGCGATTTCCGGATCTTTTATATACTGTAATATTAAGTTATACAAAGCTCCTCTGTAATGCATATATAAATGCTTAAATGCATCATTCTCCTGACGCTTCAGTGAAGCCACCAGATTTTCTTCAATATTTAAGTTATTCCCGGTCAATATATTAATTCTCAGGCAAGTATAATAAATAATTACTAGAAAAGAATTTTTTGATTAAGAAAACCATTCTTCAAAAGTTTTTGTATTTGTATAAGTCCGGGTTGATTACAAAGAGTAAGCAGCAGTGCACCTTCTTTTTCTTGTAAACAACGCTGATTAACTACGCCTGTTAAAGATTGAGTAAAAACAGCTTTAATAGCAGAAAAAATAGTTCTATACAATCATTAAAACAAAACCATGAGAAAAATTTTTAGTTTATTGAAAAACAGCCAGATTAAGCTATTCTCAGTCTCATTAGTAGTAGCGCTTGCTTTTTCTTCTTGCAAAAAGGATATTAACAAAACAAAAGATCTGACATTAAATATTACAGGACTGGAGGATTTGGGTGCCACTGCCAGGTATGAAGGATGGATTATTACGGGAGGAAATCCTGTTTCAACCGGTGTTTTTACAGTAAATGCATCCGGACAATTGTCGAAGACCAATTTTGAAGTAAATAAATCTGATTTAGCAAACGCTACGGCATTTGTTCTTACAATAGAACCATTCCCGGATACTGACCCTGCACCAAGTGCACAACATATTTTGGCAGGTGATTTTTCGGCAGCTAATGCATCATTATCTATTGGGCATTCTGCTGCATTAAATACTACTTTTTTAACTGCTGCGGGAAAATATGTTTTAGCAACCCCTTCTACTCCGGCAACCACTGATGAATTAAGCGGCCTTTGGTTTATCAACTTAGCAACGGGTTCGCCAACAGCAGGCTTAAACTTACCAGCTTTACCAACAGGTTGGAAATACGAAGGTTGGGCATTAATTAGCGGCAAACCCGTGAGCACAGGCGTATTTACATCGTCAAGTGGGGCAGACGCCTCATCACCATTTTCCGGTACAGGTGGAGTACCCCCATTTCCTGGTGAGGATTTTATTATGAATGCGCCAACCGGATTAACTTTTCCTACCAATTTATCAGGAGGTGCCGCGGTTATTTCTGTTGAGCCTTTTCCGGATAATAGCCCTTTGCCATTTTTGTTAAAACTATTGGTTGGAAACATACCAAACCCGGCTAGTGATCATCAGACATATAATATGACTTTAAATACAACCAGTTTTCCTACAGGCACTGCAATACGCGATTGATTATATGATATTACATACCTATGGGAAACTGATAACATTGTAAAATAAACTACTGTTTGTCAACTATTGTTGATGAACAGTAGTTTATAAATAAATTGACATTATGAAAACATCGTCTGTAGTATTTCTCTTCTTTTTTTTATTTTCTTCTTGTAAAAAGAACGCCCCGGATATTAAAAATGAAACATTGCCAACAGGTACAACAATTAGTACCGGAAGTTTTACGAGCAATGCGCATCCAACGAGTGGTACGGCCAGTATAGTTACAGATGCTGGCGGGAAGAAATATCTGGTAATAGAAAACCTGATTTCCGACAATGGTCCCGATCTTAGAATTTGGTTATCGCCCAATACGACTGGTTCTCCTTACCAGGAATTAGGGTTTATAAAAGCCATTTCTGGTAACTTTTTTTACGAGTTAGACAGTTCCATCAATTATACTACGAATAACCGGGTGTTGATTTGGTGTAAGCAGTTTTCAGTATTATTTGGGCATGCAGTTTTGTTGTAATCCTGGAATAGCCTGTAAAACCCATACTAATTTGTTTGGGTTTTATTTTATTGAATTACGGAACAAATTTTGAGTTTAAAGCTGAATAGTATTCTTAGATGTAATTGACCGGTTTGTTAACAGAATCTCTTTCCCACTCTCACTGTATACCGGCAAGCAGACGGAGGAGATGGGGTTAGGGGGTGAGGTATAATTTGATGGAAATCTCCATCAAATGAAATCACACTATGTTTCCCTCCTTCCCGAACTAAGTAAATTCATAAAAGCTTCTGCAACGGGTCGTCGCTTGATGCCTTCCGGGAAAAGGCTGAGAAGAGGCACCCTTACCCAGTATCAAGTGTTGTACCGGTTACTATTGGAATTTGAGCAATCGGCCGGCACTGTTGTCCGGCTGTTGCGGAAAAGCAGGATAACGGCCCGTGACTGGCAAAAGGAGCGGGTTTACTGGAAGCGGGTATTGAAACAGTTTACAGGGTTTATATACCGGGAGAAAGGGGGATATGACCAGTATTTATCTTCGGTATTAAAAGTCTTGCGGACTTTTTTACGTTACCTGGAGCTGGAACGAGGTTTTCCCGCCCTGGGCATTTACCGGAAGATACGGGTGCCGTCCGAAGTACTCACACCGGTGGTACTGAGTCCGGAGCAGTTGAAATTCCTGATCAATGACCATTGTTTTTATGCAAGCCTGCCGCTGCACCTGCAACGAACCCGGGATATTTTTGTGTTTGCCTGCATTGCGGGACTGCGGTTCCGTGATCTGATGAATTTGCGGATCCCGAATCTTCAGCATACAGAAGAAGGGGTGAACCTGCTGGTGCATACGCAGAAAACCGGCTCTATAATACGCGTGCCTTTGCCGGTCTGGGCGGTGGAGCTGATCCGTAAATACCGGGGCCAGGCTGGAACGTATCTTTTACCGCGTATATCCGGTACGAATCTCAATCTACAGATTAAGACATTGATGGAGCGGGCCGGATGGGTTTATTCGTTACCCAAGATCCGGAACCGAAGGGGAGAACCGGTGGAGCTGAAAAAACCGGGCGGCAAGAGCTGGCGTTTTTGTGATCATATCACGGTGCATACCTGCCGGCGTACTGCTATTACCACTTTGTTATTGCTGGGGGTGGAGGAAAATATGGTCCGGCGTATTTCAGGCCATGCCCCCGGCAGCCGTGAGTTTTATAAATATGTAGGGCTGGTGCAGGATTACCTGGACAGGCAGGTAAAGGAGGCGCACAGGAGGTTGGTGGAGTAGGGGTTATGCGTATGATGAAATTTTGGTCACAACTCCAATGGCTTATAATCAAAGAAAGACTAGGGTCTGAATACGTTACGTGGTAGTACGATTTTTTCTGATACGCTAGTCAATCTAATAAAATGGTTATAATGTGCAGTTTAGATCTGGCATTTTTAACGCTGATTTTAAGCTGTGTGGTTTTTAGGTGTAATTACAGCCCCCAATAGAGATAGTAATTACAATATGAACATCTGACTCTTTTCCATCAAGAGTCAATCTTATTGAATGTCAATAGAATCAGCTGGCTTTCTTTCATAAAACACATTTTCAAATGTTAAGTTATTATATCGCATCAAATTGTCACCTATAATCTTGTAAAATGAAATTTCCATATCGTTTGTAAAATCTAATCCGCCGATTTTATTAACCTTACAAGCGCTATCAAATTTTTCTAGGATAGATATATTTTTTTTATTGCTATTAAATGTTTCTAAGGCTGAATAGACTAAGTAAAGTTTATCCCTTGAATTGTAAGTAAAATAGGGTATACCATGGTCTGATATAAATAGAGAGTCGAATACAGGGCGAATACAAATAATATTACTTGATGACAATCTTGTTAATGAAATTGAAATTATATCAGCTTGAAGATATTTCTCTGATGCAATGCTATCGATTTTATGCCGTAATAACTCAGGGAATAAACTACTATACCGATCGCCTTCAATTCTATGTAACTTTAAATTCTCATTATTTTTGCAACTAATACAGACTAGAATGAATAACACAAAAAACACTCGCATAAATAAGGGCATTATTTTTTAGTATATTTTGAAAGTTTTACAGCACCAGAAAGCACTTTGCTTGATGATGATATTTCTTTGTACCTATTATCTCCGAAATATATGAACGTTTCAACTCTGGAAATGACAAATCCTGGCAAACCTGGAAATTTCTGTTTCGCCATCCTTACGTCTTCATCAGAAGGCATCCGTACACCTGCTTGATCTGGAGTATCACCTGCATGAGAATGTGTATGAACAAAACCCTTTATCGCATACCATTTCCCGTTAAATTGAACGTGAGTCCAATGCCCTTTTTCGTTCTCTTTAATATTTATAACCTCTTTAAACTTACCTGTATTATAATTATTCTTATAATTAGGCAACACAATTACACCATCATTGACTATAATGCCACAGTTCTCTCGAAATTCAAGTGACTTGTCAGTTGTATTTTCATCAATACTATTTTCCCACATATAATTGTAGGCATTAGTTTCGTTTTCAAAGAATTTTGCTTCTTTTGTAATAATCGGAGATTGTTGATTTGGTTCAACCTCTTCCTCAGTGGCATCTTTGTCTTTTTTCTTATCTGATCGATTAGAACTTCTATTCTTTATAGTTGTCAAGTAATCCTTTATCTCAGTTGGATCATTGGTATACATTCCACCGCCTTTCTCTTCCCACATACCATCAGGGTCTATAAATTTTAAAGGATTGTCCATACCATATTTGTATGTACTCCACCTTCGGCCAAGTTCACATAGCGGGTCAACCACATGCCACCTCCCAATCTGCGCATCATACATCCTCGCCCCATAATCCAGCCAGTCGAGTCCGCTGCCATCGCTGAACTCTGCTTTTTGCTCTTCCTTGCCGTTGTACTTCAGTTTGTTTTCAGGGGTGCCGAAGGCCAGGGCCTTTGAAGAGAGGCCGGACATTATTAATCCGAACGGATAATAATGCGTCTCTTCCAGGATAGCCCCTCTGGTATGCACCACCTGAAGATTATCAAAGAACACATTAAACTTACTCTCATTGCTGGCCCACACGTAAATATAGCCATTTTTGGGAACGTTTATAGTCGGGATTGTACTCAGGTCATGAACTTTCCGGGTGCCATCAACTGTGGTATATGTGTTGTTTATCCCATTCGTATTAGAAGCACTCCCCACCATATCAAAGCCACCACTCACCCATTTAAACTGCTCATCCAATACGATCCAGTTTATAGCTGCTTTGGGGCGGTTGGCTTCCTGTGCAGGCTGGTTGCCGATTAATCCGGTCATAGTTGTTGGAAATCCAGTCTGCCCGGTCACCTGGCTGCCAGATACCCCTTTACCGGCCACAATTCCTGTACCCACAAAGGCATTTAAAATGTCTAAAACAGCTAAACTGTTGGTTGTACCACTATAGCCCCCGCCCGAGGTCGGCTTCTTATGATAACTTCTCCCGAAAATATTTATAGCATCACCTGCCATTACTTTAATAACTACTCCCAGCCCCGTTTTATTAGCCATTGTATTCGTAGTGGCATTTAACTGGTAAACCTTACTACTGGTAGCTGTTGCTGTGGGTGTAGTGCCCCCAGGGTAGCTGAGATTTCCAGGAGGTGTGCCATTGTTATTCGGATAGTCAAAACCTGTATTTGTCCAAGGTTTATTTACAATTTTCGTATTATCAATTGTATAGTACTTTTTCTCTTCATTTATCATTGATAAAGCGCCTGCTGTTGTACTGCCTTCCAGCGTGGCTGCCGGATAAATATCCTGCTTTTGTTCTTCGGATAAGACCATTCGCACATTCCCCAAATGATCCTTGATCATATAATCATAATTGAACCCCGTAGTTCCTGGCCGCATCCTTCCTTCTTCGTGTCCAAAAAACTGCAACACATCGTTCTCGTACACCGCCCCGCCTATATAGAGGGTGGTTTTGCTGGGCTGGCCGGTTTCAGTCACGGTCTTTTGTAGTTTATTCCCTGCAGCATCATAGGTATAGGTGATCGTTCCTTTTATTGCGCCTCCTGTTGTTCTGACGGTAATAGATTGAGGAAGGTTCAGGTAGTTGTAGATAATATCCTCAGCAGTAGCTGTACCGATATCCTTATTCAGGTCTTTCTTCAGGTTGCCATTCTGATCATAGGTATAGTCAACCGTATTCACGTTTTTTGACTGTGTATGTAATGTTGATGTCCTGAAATCTCCCAACTTGGTTAAAGGATCATTATTGGCATCAATCACATTTTTCAGCCGGTTACTATTATCATAATAGTTATAAACCAGATTGTCTATGGGTGTAGACGTTGATCCCCCGAGTTTCCAGCCGTACTGGATCATTCCCTTAATATTACCATTGGCATCATAGGCAGACAGCGGATCAGTACCATTCCCCATCTGCATATTATAATTCATCTGACTGTTATTCCAGGTAGTTCCCCCGTTATCCTGTTTAAACTCCCCCTTCATCAGCCGGTTGGCCGCATCATAGCTAAAATCATACTTACGGCGGACATCATCCCCGTCGGATTTCCAGGTCATGCCACTGATATTGCCATTGTATTGTGGGCTGGCATAACTGTTGCCCGCTGCATTATCCGTTTTATCATACCCGAGCTCAAAACCAAAGCGGGTTGTGCCACTCTGACCCGAAAGGTTCAGGTACGAACGGTTCACTCCCAGCATCCAGCCACGGATATTGTAATCATAATTAAGGGTTTCCAAAGCAGCACTGGTAGCAGGGTTTGTGCCAATCTCTTTCTTTTTCAATTGACCCAGTTTGTCATAATCATTCTTTACAATAGTTTTATAGGCGCTCATGGAACCTCCGCTAATCAAAGAATTGCCTTGTTTTTTCTCCACTTTTACCAGCCGCCCAAGATCATCGTAGCTGTTCTGGGTCACAATCACTGTTTCCTGCTGACCAGCTCCTGATTTTTGCGATTTGGTAATGATCACAAGCGGTTGGCCCACCCAACTGTACTGGGTAGTCATCACATCTATCCCCCCGGTCTTATTAACCGTTTTTAATTGAATTACCCGGCCCTTTTCGTCATATATCATTACAGTAGTAATGAACTGGCTTACAGTGCCCAGCACTTTTGTTTCTGACCATGTTGCCTTTCCTTTAGTCTTAGAAGACGCTGTAATAGGCTGTGAATAAGGATAACTTCCCGATGGGGCATTAAAATAACTGTCCCAGGTAGTGATTAGCGTTGAAGTTAAAGGGGATGGTAGACCTGCATAATCATCATAATAACTAGCCGATAGTTTTTCCCAACCTGAACCAGGAACTGTACTTACTGAAAATGGATAAAAATAATTACTGCTTACAGCAGCAGCCTGCGCATGTGAACTTCTGGTTCCGGAGTTATTCCAAAGCCCAGTTTGAATAGGTCTGTTAAACTCATCATACAGGGTAACCAGCCATTTAACCGGGCTCCCAATCCGCATATTACCATCTTGTGTCATTACCAGCCTGTCCCGCTTATCATATACCATATAAACAGGATCTGCCCCCGGAACCTTTTTAACAATCATCCTCCCCCGGCTGTCATACTCATAAAAAAAACATTGTTCACCAGCAACAGCCACCACTGCCCCAATCAGCCAGTTTGAGCTTGCCAAAGTATTAACCCCCTCTGGTTGAACTACACATCTGAGCCTGCCAAAATCATCATAGATATAATAAGTACTTAGCCAACCATTATAAGAACTTCCCGATCCGTTATCAGCCGTGGCAGTCAATTGAACCTTTTTCAAGATAACCAAACCCGTTTTATCTTTAAATTCAATAACCTGCTTCCCATGTTCATCCACCGTCACACTTTTACTTAATAATCCGGCGCCATAAGAGCCATTTGCAGAAACAGTTGTATTGAGCGAATAGCTTCCCATGCTGAATGGATTGTCCAAAACACTCCAGATCTTTACATCATCTACAGTTGTATTGAACCAGTATTTTTGTTCCAACCCACGCCCGGAACCGGTCCAACTTACACCTGCTGCCATACTCTTTGTAGCTCTGTCAAAAGGGCTTGCCTCAAAAACTGTCTCACTATAAAAAAAATTCTCGTTCTGGTTCTTAAGAACACCAATGGGATTACTGTAAAATGATATAGATTCTGTAAAGGGCGAAAGTTTAAAAGCCCCATCCGTAGAACCTGCTGCATACGGCAACCACTTATACTGCTCCCTTCCAAATGCATCATACTCAACAGGGCTAACTATATCCGTAGGCGAAGTCCCGGTTTCCAGCGATCCTTGCTTTACAACAGTCTGTAACGGTCTCCCCAAACCATCAAAATACTGTGTTGCCACTTTTACGTCCCTGACTTCCCGACTCGTCAACTGATTGACATCCGATACTGGTGCAGCAGCGTCCCACGTGCGTATATAATTTACCGCAGTGTTTACTGTATAACCTGCCGGAGGCTGTCTCGGAATTTGCGCTTCAGCTTTGAAACTGCCGGATAATATAGAACCAATACAGATCGCAAATAAATAGTTTGACTTAACGAATCCCATATAACTGAATTTGGAAAATAATTTATTGAATAGCTAATGTCCGGGTAACTGCTTGACCACTCGCTCTGGAATGTGGAAGTAATACACCATAAAGTAGTCCTCCGCTATTAATAAAAAACTTATAACCAGCGGCCTCCGCGTCAATATCAAATACCTTATTAATAGCCACATCAGTCAACCACTTAAATAAAGGATGTTGAAGTGAACCAGAAGTTTTTCTGGTGTACATGCCATTGCTCACAATGATATGTGTCCCGAGTTTAGACCGGTACCACTGGTACAAATCATCACGATTAACCTGGCTAAATCCCGCTTCAACAGAAGGAACAGCTATAATCTTTAACTGCCCTTCTCTTGACCTTCCCAAAGAATCCAGCGACATCAGCAGGCTGTCACCAGCCGGAGAGACAGACGCTGGTATTATGACTATCAACACTTTCATACCCTGGTAATGAACCAATGAGTCTTTCCCTCCCTCTATCTTATCAACACTAAATTGAAAAGAATTAACCTGCGCCTTACCGTAAATCGAAATCAAACTGATTAAAATAAATATGAAGACCTTTTTCATATGATACATTTTTTAATTAATATCCCAAGACAATACAACCTGGTTACATGAGGAAACATTTACAGATGAGAAAACAGCAGATGTGCCGCCCTGCATCATACAGCCAATATCAAACAAAAGATAAATACCATTCCCTGGTTTACTGATCGTAAGACTATACGTACCAGTTGGCACACATCCCAATGTTCCTGATCCAAAACCCGGAATATTGAATGTATAAACCTGACTTGTCGTAAGGTTTGTATACACCGCTGTATATCCGGTTCCATTAGTGAGAATCTGATTATTGTATGTAAGTGTAATGTTTCCTCCAGAACCGCTGCAAACTGCAGGATTGTAAGCCCCGGTCACCCATCTGGTTGTATTATAGGTCGGGCTGCATGGATTCATATCCTTTTGTTCCTGCTCCTGATAACCGGAATAACTGCATCCGCTTAATTGACATCTTAGTGGCGTAGTTGTATTCTGCCAATCTTCATTCAGGTCCACACAGGAGGACACACTGGCACAATTCTCTACAATGCCGTAATAATTATAGCATATACGCTTAAGTATATTATTATCCTTATCCCTGACCAATGTAAGTCTGCCAAACTGATCATATTCATAATACTTCGAAATACCGTTGGGATCTGTCTCGGAAATAATCCCGAGCGGATGCCGGAATACAAAAGTTGATACAAATGAATTGGGAATACTTCTCAGCTTATTTAACTCCATTGCCATAGCTCCCGGAGTTGTCGCCATATTGTCAAGAACACTCTGATATAGTCCGCTAGTACTTATTACTGCAGCATAGGATAAACCAGGAACAACAACCTTTGCCACCGCGTATCTTCCTCCATAACCCCATAAATAAACTGTATTGTTTCCGGCTTTATCCTCAGTCCGCCGGATATTCCTGTAAGCGTCATACTCAAGTATCTTTAACTCACTGGACGTCTGGGTTTCCATTGTTTTAAAAACCTCCGTAGGTTCAATCATTGAGCCATTGACATATGTATAGTCTACATTCGTTTTTACAAGGTCCTTCTCAACATTGCCCTGTTTTACCAAAACCGACTTTTGTTCAATTACAGGATCAAGCCAGTTATCCAAAATCATTTGATTATACGGAGGCAACGTATTATAATCATTGGGGTACTTGAAGCTCTCAACATAAGTTTCACCTTTGCTATTTGTATATTTTCGTTTTGTCAGCATCAGGTATTGCAGATCGTTATATTCATATTCCGTAACAACTGTTAACGGATTCTGACCATTTTCATCATACTCGATCTGTGTTAATATCTTCAGGTATTTCCACGCAGTTGCAATATTGAACCTTGTTGCACTGATCATAGAATGTATGAATTCAGGGCCTATAATCATACCGTTATTCCATTGCATACATTGTATAGTCCCTGTTTGTGATACCAGGTAAAAAGGCAGGTCCACCCCCTTTCTGGAATCTACAATTGTCTCATACTGGTCAGATTTGATTTTTACTAATCCGGAAGTAGATTTTTTGTAATAATTGGTCTCCGTTTCACCTAAAGCCCAAACTGAACTGTTTGAATACGGTGAAACACTCATAGAAACAGGCCCCCTGACTATCTGTGGCGCTGCATCCTGAACAACCTGATATTTATGCTCCACAGCTCCTCCTTCAAAATCATCACCTCCAATACTTTCGATCACAGAAGTATACGCGGTCAGTTTACCATCAGTGGCATACAGCTTCTCCCTGGGGGATGAGTACATTACTGAAGCATAATTTGTTGCAAGACAATAAGTACCAAGGCAGCCGTGATAATCATAAATGGCAGAATGAAAAACTGCATTGGGCAAATAATAATTCGGCTTTAAGTCATATTGTGCGGTCGATTGCTCTTTATTATCAATTGTACCATAGTAATAACGCTTCACCATATCCGGATTAGCTGAATTATTACTGGTAATTACTTTTTTAACCCGCATCCCGCCGATAATTGTCTGTACAATCTGATTATTGGGAGTCTGACCAGATCTGATTCTTATACTGGTGGTTGACTTAACATTGGCCCCTTGCGCACCTGTCTTATAGCTATAATATCCAATTGGCAATGTTATATAAAAGGTCTTGGTTGTACTACCCGTCTGCGGAGGATAAACATATTCCCGAAACACGACCTGACCGGATGAATTTTGTATCTCCAACTGGCTGCCTGCATGTGGAGAAGGGCTATCCGGGATCGTATACTCAGAAGTTATCGTAATCTTCACCTGACCATCATAATATAAATTAAACCCTTGCGTAGCAGTAAATAGATACTGTGTTTCATAAGAACTGTTGGCTGTCACATTCTGCTGAAGTGTGGTATACCCGTTCACATCCTTATACTCAGACTTGGTATTTGGCTCATAAATTATAGAATCCTTCCCTCCTGTTGGATAGCTGACAGAGCTAAGCATCCCTGCAACGGCATAGTAAGGATCAGGCTCCCTGTTTGCAGTAGCATTTGGAAAGTTTTGCGCCACAATCGGATCATCCGGAACAGGTATAAGTGTTGAATTGTACTTTCCGTTATAAAAGCCCCAATGGTCCTGCGAATAACTAAAACGTTCCGGAACGGAATTGCGTGAATAGTAATTAAATGCATATCCCGTTGATTTTAAAGCCCCATTTGCACCTTTCTCCACAATTTTATTCAAAAATGGCATTGTCGAGATACCGGATGTAACATTAATATATTCAAATAAATACTGTAACTGAACAGAAGCTCCGTTATAATAATAACTAAGTTTGGTATACAGCTTTTCAGGATATCCGGTCTCTGAACAATCAAATACCAGGCTATCTCCTTCATTGTTGTATATTTTTCTCAGACGTTTCGGCTTGGATGACATATAACTTGTTACATCACTGGGCGTCATCGTTGCATTCGCAGTGACATTAGTTGGAACTAATCCCCCGCTTGGAAGCTGGCATTCCTGAATGGGGGTGGGTGAGTTTTTATATTGTGTCTGGGATTTATCAGTCAGCATCAATGAAATAAAATCCTCTTCATAAGTAAAATAGATACTTTGACCTTTGCGGTTGGTAATACTAATCAAATGCCAGGCATTCGCCACATAATCGCTGAAGTTCATTGTGCCCCCGATCTTTGTCTTTTCAGTAGCTCCGGGGCCGCCAAACAAATAAACACTACCATCCGGTGTACTCACCTTAAACGTCCATGCCGCATTTAAGATCGGATTATACTCAATCTTTAAATTGGTGATTTCAACTTGCTGAATAGTGTTTGAGTTATCAAAAAAGAATTTCCCTGAATAGCCACCAAAACTATAAGTAAACATATCAGGTGTTGCATCTCGGTTACCACCATTGATCAGTTCAAAAGCATATGTAGTAAACTGAGGATCATCCTGTGAAGGATTAACGGTAAAATTCGGAGGATACCTTGTGGCAATTAAATCATCTTTCCCATAAATGGCCCGTGATATTTGTCCACCCGCACTCAGGCTCCAGCCCATTCCGGTTCTGGTTGGATAGTCATTCACCCTTAATCCCAGCGAACTAAATCCCAGACTCACTGGTACAGTCATACCTCTTGAAACAAACGGGCGAAGTTCAATTGACTTTTTTACAACCCCGGTATTTAAATCGACATCCACACCTCCAAATCGCTCAATAGCCGCTGTATTAGGAGGACTTGTCAGTACCTCGCCCATCTTTGACAGAAAGTCGGGAGAGGGTTGCAACGTTACCGATGATCCCGGTGACTGTCTTCCATCCTGAGAAATAGCATCATTATCTATGAGTACACAAAAAAACAATGCTAACAAAATTCTCATCAAACGCATATGAACTGTTTTATACTTGTTATTTTAAAAATTATACCCCACCCTGAACAACACTGGCTGTGTCCGCGGCTGCTGCCGATAACTTAAAAAGTCCAGCAAAAGCATTGCTTTGGTATTCTTGAAAAACTTTGTCTTAATCGGAATTTTCCGGCTCATCCCGATCAAACCGCTCTGCTGCCAGGCGGCCCCCATCCGGCTTCCCCCAAAGGGGGAAGGGATTGTTAAACCCGAAAGATCTGGTCGGTAATTCATCTCAAAACCACCACTGATCCACCAGGCACCTTTCAGTTTCCAGTCGATGAAGCTGCGGGCTCCCACTCCCTGGTGACTGATCCGGATGTTCTGAATATTTTGTCCCCAGCCCAGCTTATAACTCGCGCCAATGCCTACTACAGAATTTTCTGACAAAAGGTAGCCAGCGCTGATTGCCAGATCGGATGTGTTCGGGAGTATCCCGTTTGAACGTACCGATTGTATATTGGTGCCGATTTCAACCCGATTCCAGAAGGACTTCACTTTTAAATTTCTTGGCTTAAAACCTTCCGGCATCTCGGCATCACTACTACCGCCACCCATCTTTATTATTTTATCCTTTAACTGATTAAGCTGACCCTGGGCAGCCTGCAGGTTCTGTTGCAGCTGTGCCTGGGCATTCGGGCCTCCGGCGGCGATCTGCTGCTGGATCAAGGCATTGACCTGTACGCGGGTTTGCAGGCCGGCAAGACTGGCCATGTTTCCTGCATCATCCGGATCACCGGGCATACGGAACAGACTGGCCAGTTGACTGTTCTTCCGCATAAATTCCCGGAATTTTCCATTCTTTGCCAACAGTTCCAGGGCTTTCTTTCCGGCCTTTTTGGGGTCTTTTAAAGCTTCCTTATATTCATTTACCTGTTGGGCATAATAGTAGACTTGTTTATTGATCTTCTTTAAGTCTTTGAGCATGCCTAACTGCCCAAGTTGCTGTTTCAGGTATTCCTTTCGTTCTTTCAGAAAAGCCTTAATCTCTTCGGCTTTGTGGAGCTGTGATTTCAGTTCATCCATTTTCCCCGTGGCTTCAGCCAGCTTATCTTTTACTTCCTTCGCATCCTTTAAAAACTGCGGATTGACTGTCAGAAAAGCAAGCGATGTGGCCAGACTATCTACCTGGGGGATGTACTGTTTAATAGCATTGCCCTTCATCCGTTCTTCCAGTTCTTTATAACGGGCTCTGGCTTCGGTCATCATTTGTTTAGCGGCCACCGAGTCAACCTTCGATAATTTGCGGATCAGTTTTTCTTCCTGCTTCCGGAATTTAGTCAGGGTCTTTTCTGCCTTTTTATCCATCTGCCTGGAAATCTTGCCAGAAGAGGATGAAACGACATCAAGGTATTTTTTGGAAATGAGACTGGATGAAGCGAGAGAATCCTGCGCAAAAGACGCCTTTGCAAACAGTAGTATGTATAATAAAAGGACAAGGTTCTTTGTCATAAATAAGGATAAGGCGTAATGGAAGGTTTGTCAAACGAAGCTGGGACAAACATTCCAGATAAAAAATACCATTTTCTGGTTATTGGTTGGTGTTAGTAAAACCCTTATATTTCTTTTCACCGTATAAAAACTCTACCATTAACCGTTATTTAAACCAAACATAGCGATCTGTGTAGGGACAGAAATGGGAAAAAAACGTTGGAAAATGTTTTTTTTCTCATGGTTTTATGAGAATAAAATCGTAAGGGTGTTTTTTCAACTAAAGATTAAATATTACTTTTAATTCGATTTTTTAGCTCTTTGATAGAAGATCACATTATTCCCCGTTCGGATTGACGATGGCGGGAATCAGCAGTAAAGCATTATCGTTCGGAAACCCTGCTAACAAGCTTAAGTATATTAGTAAGGAAGAACAACGGCAAGAGTTCAGCGATGGTAGTGGACTTGAATGGTTAGACTTTGGAGCAAGAATGTACGATGCACAAATAGGAAGGTGGATGGTTTTGGATTCTAAGAGTGAAGCATACTATTCAAGTTCTCCTTTCAATTATGCCCTGAATAATCCCATCGTAAACTTTGACCCTAATGGGAAATGGACTGTATCACGTCACCATACTATGACAGTAATGGCTCTATCTTCAGCAGGCATTGGCGGAACTCAGGCATATTGGATTGCTCATTATAGTGCTGTATATGCAGATAACCCAGGCAACCATTTAATTTTAAATAATTTTATCCATCCTTCACGAGGTGATATTTATCGTAGAGAAATAGATTACTCTTTCACAAAGAACTCTCAAGTAACTGACTATCCAAATTATCAAGGCTATAATTTCAATGTTTGGCATTCAATGCGTTCACCGCAAGAAAAACAGAGGTTTGAAAGCGGAACAATAGGAGGAATATCTGCAGAAGGGGCGATGGAAAGAGGTATGGAGTTTGGATGGGGTGAGGTGTTTTCTGCGGCTAAGTCAAATGTAAAACTTGCAGACCTTAAAAAGAATAGTTGGCAAATGCAATCATTAGGTCAGGGCTTGCATGCTCTTCAGGATGCTTATGCCCATCATGGTCGCCATGATGTCGGTGTTTCTCACATACGAAGAGATATTTTTGAAAGCAACAAGGCTGCGGAAGGGATTACAAATTCTGCAATTGCCGTTTATGCACTTATTACCAAAGATTATAAGAGCGTAGATAAAATGATGGAGGCAAATAAAGGCAGCTTAGGATTTATCTCAACCGAAGGGATGTCTACACAACAGATAGTGCAGGTTTTTACAGCTATTCAGAATTATTTAACCGACCACAAACCTAAACGATAATGAATAGCAAGTTTATATTTTATTTATATGCTACTTGCCTTGTTGGAGTTGGGTTATTTTTGTTCGTTTTATATGGAGCTACGGGGCATAGTTTTAATTTTAGAGAAGAAGAATCTTTGAAGTACTTTATATTTTCTATATCTTTTTTAACCACATCTTTTCTTTTTTTATGCAGTAGTCTTTTTGCAAGATGGAGACTGATGTATGTAGTAGCAAAATTTTTCCTGTCTCTTACATTGTGCTTGCTGCTATTCCTGTTAGGAATAGTTGTGTATCTTTCTATTAAGCAAGGGTTTGTTTGGGCAGACCCATTTATAATGATTTTTTTATTGCTATTGATATATGCAGCAATACAGTATCTATTGAAAAAAGATTTTTGGATTAATAACAACAGAGCCACTCATTGAGTGGCTCTGTTGTTTATTGAGCAAGTTGTTGTAATTGTCGTTTAGTAAGGAAGGCATCAATAAAAGTTTTTACGAGGTGTTTATCTTCCTGGTTGAGTTGTTCCACCTGTTTGTATTGTTTTAAAAGTTCCTTATCGGAAAGCTGAGCGGCCACGGCTTCATCTTCCGTTCCCTTCATTAAAAAATCGGTGGTGGTATCCAGTGCATGAGCCAGGCGTTGTAAAACGTCAGCCGATGGGTTGGACTTATTGGCTTCATAGCGGCCTATCTGTATGTAAGTAAGTTTGACCAGCTTCGCCAAATCCGTTTGGGTCAGCTTCTTTTGTACCCTTAGTTCCTTGATACGTTCCCCGATAGCCATGTTTTAAAACATTTAGGTTTGTAATTACTACTCTAATACATCAAAAGTACCTGAAAAGGTGAGTGTTTAAAACATTGTGGATAAAATATAAAACATATAGGCATCATAAATTGATACAATAATGTATCATTGCCAAACGAATATGTTTCATAAAAAATATCCACATGGACATTAAAGAAATCAAAACCCTGCTTACCATCAACCAGGTGTTAAGCCATTACAACCTGAAGCCTGATAAAAACCAAAGACTGCTTTGCCCCTTCCACCCGGACAAAACCCCATCACTGCAAATCTATCCTGCAACAAATACCTATTGCTGCTTCTCATCCAACTGCAAAGCCGGCACCGGTGATACGATACAGTTTATACAACTCAAAGAAAATTGCAGCAAACATGAAGCCCTGGTAAAAGCAGCGAAGCTGCTCAATGGAAATACAACAGCAGTAACAACAACACAACCACCAGCAGCGAAATTATTTATTGAAGCAGTACCCCAGCCTAACGGCGGGCAGGCATTAGAAAAGATTGCAGTACTAACAAAGCTGTTCAAATATTTTACAAAGTCGTTACCGCTAACAAAGAAGGCTGTTGATTACACGGAAAGCAGAGCCATAAATTACAAGCTGCATGAAGTTGGTTTTAATACCGGCGACTGGCACCACAAACTGAACGAGAAAAATTTTATTGCAAGCTGCGAAAGTTACGGTTTACTGAAAGCAAAACCAGCCGGAGGATTTACAGTATGGGCAAAGGATTGCATCATCTTCCCGTTAAAGAACCAGGAGAATAAAATTATCTCACTGTATGGCCGCAGCATCAGCAATGATACAGACCAACGGCATTTTTATTTACAAAACAGAAGTGGCCTTTATCCTGGTTATCCGTCACTGCAAACAAAGAAGCTGATACTTGTTGAAAGCATTATTGATGCAGCTTCGCTGCTTCAACAAAAAGAGATTGCAAACTATCATACAGTTTTATCATTGTACGGAACGAATGGTTTAACAGAAGAACATCAGAAAGCAATCATTGAACTGCCACAGCTGGAAGAAATCATTTTAATGCTCAATGCAGATGAACCCGGAGAGGCGGCCACACACAAACATGCACATACATTACATGCACTGCTCCCACACATACATATTACACATACAAGCCTGCCTGCAGGCGAGGACGTAAACAGTGTGCTATGCACACATGATGATGCAAAAGTTTTAATTGACCTGGTAGAGCGGCGAACCGATTTTTCTTTTTCAATTGAAAAAGAAAAACAACCATCTTCTGAAACCATTACACAGTCAGTTAATAAACTTGATACCAGGAACCAGGAACTTTTAATTTATGACAACTGCCAGTTAAGAATAGAAGTATGGGGCGGCATAAAAATAACAGGACTTGACCGGATGAAGGTGACATTAAAAGTACAGCACAAAGCAAAGCAGTTGCTGCCCATCAGGGACACACTGGATTTATACAGCCGCCAGCAAACAGAGCACCTCATACAAACCATCAGCGAAAACTTTGATGCCAATATCAAGCAAACAGAAACCACTATCAGCGAACTAACCAACGAACTGGAAAACTACCGCATTAAAAAAATAGAAGCCCTGCAACCGAAGCAGGAAACCAAAAACGAACTCACCGCAGCACAAAGAACAACAGCCATTAATGAGTTAAAGAAAGAAAAGTTATTGGAGCGGCATAATAAAATGATTGGATTAACTGGCATAGTAGGCGAAGAAAAAAACCGGATGATTGCTTATCTGATATACACCATGCGTAAACAACAAAACCCTTTGCATGTAATGTTCTTAGGTGCAAGCGGCAGCGGTAAAACTTATTTGCAGGAGAAGATTAGTGAACTGATACCCGATGAAGATAAAATGGAGATAACACAGATTACAGAAAATGCTTTGTATTACTTTAAGCAACACGAGTTACAATACAAGCTCATCATTTTTGAAGACTTAGACGGAGCTCTGCAGGTGTTCTATCCCATGAGAGAGTTACAAACAAAAAAGAAAATCAGCAAGACGGTAACACTCAAAGACAGCAAGGGCAATTTAAAAACGATAACGATAGTTGTGGAAGGACCTGTTTGTATCAGCGGTTGCACCACCAAAGAAAAGTTATATGAAGATAATGCCAACCGCTGCATCCTGCTTTACATTGACATGAGCAAAGACCAGGATAAAAAAATCATGGAATACCATGCAGCAGTTGAAAGTGGCGACATTGACCAGGACAGAGAAAATCAGTACAAAGAACTGTTTAAAAACATACAAAGAGTATTGAGGCCAATACAGGTTAATAATCCTTACTCAAAATTTATCACATTACCGGAAGCAGTGTTTAAACCAAGAAGAACGATAACACTACTGAGAGGGTTTATAAAAGCCATTGCGTTTTATCACCAGTACCAGCGGGAAGTAAAGAAAGACAAACACGGCCAGCTTTTTATTGATGTAACGATAGAAGATATAGAACAGGGATTTTATTACATGCAGGATGTGCTGTTCAGTAAGAGCGATGAACTAACCAAAGCGACCAGGGAATTTTTAGAACAATTAAAACAACTGTCAAAGCAAAGCGGCAGCGACACGTTTAATGCAAAGATGATAAGGGAGCAGTTGAGAATGAACCCGGGCAATCTGAAACGATATTTATCAGAGCTTGTACGGTACGGCTATATAAAGGCAAATGGCAACCGTTACCGGAAAGGCAGCTATGAGTACAGCATTGTAAAGATGGACGAATACGAGGCTTTAAAATCACAAATAGAGCAACATTTACAAAGCATACTGCAAACCATCAGAGACCACATTGCAAAAAAAGGTCAGTAGTTCAGTGGTTCAGTAGTGGTTCACTAAGCTAAATGAACCACTCAAACCCAAGCCAGCAAAGGATTTACTTCCAGTGGTTCAGTAGTTCACTGAAAAAGACTATTAGCAAAAATTATTTTTATGAAAAAGAAACCAATTGCATTGCAAAGCAATGAGTATAAACTATTGCTCCAATCGTTCACAGAATGGTTACAGCTTTTAAATTACTCACCGCTTAGCATACCAGGGTTAACGACAGCTTTAAAGGATTTTTTGCAGTACCAGGAAGCAACAGGAAAATTATCACTGGAGCAATTAACGGCAGCCGATGCAAACCGTTTTATAGAATACCTGCAAACAAAAACCGGTGAGCGGACAAAGAAACAGTTGAGCAATAACCATATCAACAAATACATACAATCCTTAAAACTTTTTAGCAGGCACATCAGGGAAACAGGCAGAAGCATTCTAGCATTTACATTACACAGGTTAGATGAAGAAAAAAATAAACCGGCATGGTTGACCAAAAATGAAATACAACAACTCTACGAAGCGATTACAGACACTATTTTAGGCATCAGGGATAAAGCGATGTTAGCAGTTTATTACGGTTGCGGATTACGATTAAATGAAGGCGCCAGTTTAGAATTACACGACATCAACCAAAGCAATAAAGTACTACATGTAAGAAAAGGAAAGCATTACAAAGAAAGGTTTGTACCAATAGCAGAAAAGAACTTTGAAGAAATAAAACTGTACATGGACTATGCAAGAAAAGAATTACTGCAGGGCAATCAATCAAACTATTTTTTTATCGGGGCAAATGAAGGAAAGCAAATGAACAAGCAAAGTTTATACATCCGTATCAAAAAATTAGTGAACAAAGCAAGGATTAAAAAGAAAGTAGGCACACATACTTTGAGGCACAGCATTGCAACCCATCTTTTACAAAGCGGCATGAAGCTGGAAAGAATACAGCAGTTTTTAGGACATGCAGGATTAGACAGTACCCAACTATACACTCATCTTTTAAATGAAGCACCATGACATTTACAGAATATTTACAAGCCAAAAAATTTACAGCAGTTACCGTTGCTGCTTACATCAAATACATTGAACGGTTTTTAACCTGGTTAGTGGATGAAGAACTGAAAGCAGAGAGTTTTATCTACAATGATTTATTAGAGTTCATGCGGTATTGCCAGAACCGGGGCGTAACCAAACACAGCGTACACATGATACTTTGCATTGTACGGCATTACTGTAATTACCTGATACATGAAGGCAAACGAAACGATAACCCGGCAGCAGGAGTTTTTATAAAAGGATTGGTAAGAAAGTTGCCAACCAATTTATTAAGCATGGAAGTAATGGAAGAACTGTACAAACAATACAGCGTTCAGTTGAATGTTGACAGCAGTAAAAAAATAATGTTGGGACTGATGATTTATCAGGGCTTAACCGTCAGTGAAATTATGAAGCTGCAAAGCCATCACATTAAAATGAAAGATGGAAAGATATTTATCAAAGGAACAAAGCGAACCAATGAAAGATTATTAGACCTGAAAGCTGTTCAAATAACCGAACTGCAAAACTATCTGAATGCAAACAAGTTTAAAGAAGGAGCATTATTTATTGAAGTGATAAAAAAAGAAGTAAGTGAAAGAAACATCAACAACCGGATACAGTATATGTTTAACCAACTCAAACAACTCAATCCAAAAGTGATAAGTGCAAAACAAATCCGAAGCAGTGTAATTACTGAATGGTTGAGAAAAAATAATCTTAGACAAGTGCAGTACATGGCTGGTCATAAATATGTGAGTTCAACAGAACGTTACCAATGCAACAACTTAGATGATTTACAAAACGAATTGCAGCAACATCATCCTATGAAATGACCCCTTCCCCTGCCTTGTAAAAAAATAGGAAATAATATCCCACCCCCTGGCGCTACAGGCCACCGCAGACCAGGCAGACCAGTGCCCCCGTTTTTTTCTGTCATGCTTTTTGTGTTGTATGTATGCCAACACACACCAGGCACATTATTTTTTTGCAAATGGAATCTGTTACTGAAAAAGTATTTGCAAAAAAATAAAGAGCCTGAGCCAATGCAAATACATACAAAACAAAAAGACGGGCTGCACCCAAAGCCACACAGCAGCCCTCATGCCAGAAAAAAACGGGGGAAGCTATTTAACATAATGCCCCGGACTATTATAGTATTTTTTTGCCGACACACAGAAGGCCCGAGAGAAAAAAAATCCTATAATATGCATTATGTGTAAATAGCCACTGGCTGCCTGCCTGCGGATGACCGGCCAACCCACACCCACCCGATGGAAGTGGTAGCTATTTTTTACAAGGCAGGGGAAGGGAGAGCGGTGTCCGCCGGAAGAAAGGCGGACGAATTTATTTTTATGCCATCTCCTTCCAGTCGGTCAATGGCAAAGCCTACCGGCAGTAAGGCAGCTTCGCTATCATTTTATTTTTTTTTGATTGCTGATTGCTGAAATATTTTTTATTGAAATGAAAGACCCGTAGCCTGCCGCAGCCGCCACAGTCAGTCTTTAACTTTGAAGTGTATCAGTGGCGGCTTTGGCTTGCACAAAAAAGATATACGATAGGTTCAGCTTTAGTAACACAGATGAACAACAGTACAACCGTCAGCAGTAAATCATTTATCATCTTCATATCAACCTATCATATATCTTTTTTGCGCCGTTGTTTTACCCTCACCCTTACCAAAAGTGTATAACGAAATGAATTGCTTTTTTGCAATGGCAAGATGTACAAATGTTATACGATTGAATAAAAAATCACCTTCCGAAGTCAGGGCGGAGGCAGCAGATTTTTTTCTTTCAATTGAAAATAAAAAGGCATTATCCTGTATCTTTAAGCAACGAAAAAAATGGGTTGTTTAAGACTGGCATATAACGAAGTGGAAAGCTCTTTGAAAGTAGCATACCGCAATCCTGAAAACTGCAAAAATCAGGACGGTAGTTATTATCCGTTCGGATTAATAATGTCCGGCCTCTCCTCTAAAGCCCTGGCCTTCGGCACCCCTGAAAACAAACTGAAGTACAACGGCAAGGAAGAGCAGAAAGCCGAGTTCAGCGATGGCAGCGGCCTGGACTGGCTGGATTATGGGGCGAGGATGTTTGATGCGCAGGTGGGGAGGTGGATGGTGAATGATCCACTTGCTGACGAGTATAGAAGGTGGAGCCCATACAATTATGCAGTAGATAATCCTATTAGATTTATTGATCCTGATGGAATGGGAGTTAATGATGTAATTGTATTACTCCAAAAACCAACAAACGGACATCAATCAGGACATCAAGCCGTTTTAATTGGTGATGATAAAAATGGATGGCATCTATATTCTAAAGATGGAGCATTAAGTAGTAGTAGCGGTTCAAGTGGGAAAGGTCATTCAACAATTGGAGTATACTTTAAAACCCTTGATGAATTTTCTCAATCATCCTATAACACTTTCAAGCCTGACTATGCAGATGGAAAGGGTAAAGAAACTTCTGAAAAAGATGAAGATGGGAATGTTAGGCAAAGGTTTGATCAGGGCTATCGAATTAAAACGGATGAAGCCACTGAGTATCCCACCGACCAACCCACTATAGTTCCGGTAATTTATGCCAGTTTTGCGGAAGCAGTTGTTCGATATTGCTGGTAGTGAACAGGTGCATGTGTTCCAGTACATCGCGGAGCCAGTAATGGGGATTGATGTTATGGAGTTTGCAGGTGGCCAGTAACGAGTATACCATGGCGGCTCGCTGGGCGGCTTCATGACTTCCGGCAAACAAATAGTTTTTTCTGCCCACAGCTACCGGACGGATCGCATTTTCTACCAGGTTATTGTCGATATTCAAACGGGCATCCCGGGTGTAGATGCATAACTTTTCCCAGCGAGGCAGCATGTACCCGATGGCCTGGGCTATCGGACTTTTCTTTACCACAATGGCCGGATACTCCTGCTCCATCCAGGTCTTCAGCTTTTGCAAAACAGGCATCGCTTCCTGCTGGCGTAATCGGACCACCGCATCACCGGTGAGCCCCTCGTCTCTGATCCTGCGCTCGATGCCGTACAGTTGCTGGAACAGACCCAGTGCATATTCCGCCCGCGGGGGGTCATTTTGCAGGGCTTCATGGAACTTACGCCGGGCATGCGCCATGCAGTGCAATAGCGTAATCCCTGGCCTTCGGTCAAAGTCCTCGTATACACTATAGCCGTCTGTTTGTAAATAACCCTGGAAGTCTTTAAGTATATCATCG
>CAUJFR010000156.1 GCA_963169885.1 Bacteroidota bacterium | reverse complement strand
GAAGTGGTGGTGGTGACCGACAGCGAGATCATTTTCACGGAAATCACATCAGCCGGGGGCCAGGCCGTCATGAGCAAACATGAACATGAGAGCGGGAGCGACCGTATTGCCGAAGCCGCGGCAGAAATGGAAATCGATATCATTGTCAATGTACAGGGCGATACGCCGTTTGTAAAAAGAGAACCCCTGGAAAAACTGCTCAATCAGTTTGAAGATCCCGCCGTACAAGTAGCTTCGATGATGCAGGTACTCACCAAACAGGAAGAGATCGATGACCCCAATTTTGTAAAAGTGGCAGTCGACAAGAACATGAATGCGCTCTTCTTCAGCCGCAGTGTGATCCCTTACCCGCGTGATAAACATTTTCCTACCACCTACTACGAACATATCGGGGTCTATGCCTTCCGCAAAAAGGCCCTGCTCGATTTCACCAGCTGGCCCATGACCCCACTGGAAGCCGCTGAAAAAGTGGAATGCCTGCGCTACCTCGAAAATGGTATTCCCATGCGCATGATCGTCGTCGACTACATGGGCGTAGAAATTGATACTCCGGAGGATCTTAATAAGGCCGCTAAATTGTTGTAATTGACTGCGTCAATTAAGTTTTGGCCACGAAAACACACGAAAGACCACGAAAAATACAGAAAGGCAAGCCACGGAAAACTAGTCGGTAGTTTGTAGTCGGTAGTCGGTAGTCAACAGCCCCTACTAAGTGACGTTTTGTATTTTTTCGTGGTCCTTCGTGTGTTTTCGTGGCCAACCCCCTTTGCCGCAGGCAAATCAATCCGTGTTTATCTGTGTGATCCGTGGCCTGCCTTTCTGTATTTCTTTCGTGTTTTTTTGTGGCCATTCGTGGCCACCCCCTTTGCCGCAGGCAATCCAGTCGGCAGTTAGTAGACGGTAGTTAGTAGTCAACAGCCCCTCCTGAGAAGTATTTCTTGAATCCGTGTCTATCCGTGTTATCCGTGGCCCTGTATTTTTCGTGTTCTTTCGTGGTCATTCGTGGCCACGCCTTTTGCCGCAGGCAAACAAATCCGTGGCTAAAATGCAGCCGAAGGCGGCATTGCATTAATTTTGCCGAAATTCTCTCTATGGCTTTCCGCAATTTCAAAATGATCGGCTACGTCATCTACGGCCGCGGCTCTTTCAACCAGCTCGATGAAATCCTGGCCCCCAACCGTAAGGACGGCAAACCTATGATCTTCCTCGTCGACCATTTCTTCGAAGGCAAACCCCTCGTGAACCGTATCCCCCTCCGTGGCAATGATAAAGTGATCTTCGCCGATGTGACTTACGAACCCAAGACGACTTACGTAGATAAACTGGCCAACGACCTCAAAGAGGAATTCGGCACCGTTTCCGGCATGATCGGCATCGGCGGCGGTTCCACCATGGACCTGGCCAAAGCCGTTTCCCTGATGATGAATAATCCAGGCTCCTCGGCCGACTACCAGGGCTGGGACCTGGTGAAAAAGCCCGGTGTTTACAAAGCCGGCATCCCCACACTTAGTGGTACCGGTGCGGAAGTGTCCAGAACAACCGTACTGACCGGTCCGACAAAAAAACTCGGCATGAACTCCGACTTCACGCCATTCGATCAGATCGTACTCGATCCGGAACTTACCAAAGATGCCCCCGCCAACCAGCGTTTCTATACCGGGATGGATTGTTATATCCACTGTATTGAAAGTCTGGAAGGCACTTACCTCAATGAATTCAGCAAGAGCTACGGTGAAAAAGCCCTGCAACTCTGCCGCGATGTATATGTAAATAAAGACGGCTGGGACGAAGAATCCGATGATAAACTCATGATGGCCTCCTATGCGGGAGGAATGAGCATTGCCTATTCCCAGGTGGGTGTGGCCCATGCAGTGAGTTATGGTCTCAGTTACCTGCTCGGTACCAAACACGGCATCGGTAATTGCATCGTGATGAATCACCTTGAAGAATATTATCCTGCCGGGGTGAAGGAATTCAAATACATGGTCGAAAAAAATAACATAGACATCCCCGTTGGTATCTGCAAAGGCTTATCCGACGAAGATTTCGAAAAAATGATCAATGTCAGCATGGGCATGAAACCGCTCTGGGAAAATGCGCTGGGTAAGGATTGGGAGAAGATTATGACGAGGGAGAAGCTGAGGGCGCTGTATGATCGGCTGTGAGGGGAAGAATGAGTAATGAGTAATCAATAATGAGTAGCCCGGGAAGAGAATCATTTCACAGATACTGATTGAAAGTGGAAAATGCAAAGGAGAATAGAAAATAGTAAATAGAGAATAGGGAGTGGCGGAGGCTGCTCCCTTTTTTTGGGGGAGATAGTAACATTAACTCATACTGCTTCGTTTTATCAACTAAACCCGCCAAAATAATGAAACTGCTTCCGGTCGCCATTTTGATATTCCTCCTCAGCTCCTGTAATTCTGCTAATAAAGAAATACACGATAAAAACAAAGAGATTTGCCAGGAGCTGACGGATACATTAAATAAGATAACCGACACGCTCGATTTTAATGGTTTTGGAGTGGTATTGGTCAATGATACCGGGGTTCTCTATCAGAATGGATTCGGTTTTGCCAATATAGCAACAAAGGATAAATATACGGGCCATACACTTCAGAACATTGCCTCCATTTCCAAAACCTTTATTGGCATTGCGCTATTGAAAGCGCAGGAACTAGGAAAACTGAAACTGGACGATCCGATCAATCAGTATTTACCTTTTAGGGTGGATAATCCTTACCATCCTGACATGCCCATAACCATCCGGCAGCTTGCCACTCATACTGCTGGTATCAATGATACGGAAGATTACCTGTTCCGGGCCTGGGTTTTACATGATACAATCAATCTGGCGCACAACCTGAAAATAGATATCGGGGAATGCCGGTTCAGTGCACCGGATACAAAGATTCCGATGGAAGAATTCCTGAAAAACATATTGGTAAAAGATGAAAAATGGTATCGTCCCACCAATTTCTCGAAAAACAAACCGGGGACCATCTATACCTACTCAAATATGGGGGCCACCCTGGCTGCCCTGGTTATCGAGAAGGCAACCGGCATCAGCTACGATCAGTTTACCAGGAAATATATATTGGACCCATTAAATATGAAAACTTCCGGCTGGGGACTTAATGCAATTGATTTATCAAAACACACAAAACTTTATATCAATAAAAAAGAAGCCTATCCCTTCTATAGTTGTATCACTTATCCGGATGGCAGTATGATTACCTCCACTGAAGACTTCAGTAAATATATGGCCGAACTAATGAAGGGCTATTTTGGCAACGGTCGTTTATTGACAAAAGAGAGCTATGCCGAGTATTTCAAGGGCCAGTTGAAAGCGGAGAATTTTATCAAACGTAATGAAGGAGAATACAGTGATGAATACAATATGGGCATCACCATGGGTATCAGTTCTACAGGAAACTTCGGACATACCGGTGGCGATCCGGGACTCTTTTCCATGATGTTTTTCAACCCCAAAACCCGTATCGGGAAATATATGATCGTGAATACAGACCTCAATGAACCCCGATCATGGAAACAGCATCATACCATCTGGACCCTGCTGGATTCTTTTGCTGTCCGGTTGACAAATACTGGAACCGTAGCAAAACATTAGTTCAAACAAGCCAGACAGCGTATAAGCTGCTGGATTGAGCTAAACTAATACCAATTCCCAGCATTCCGAACGGAGGGAATAACCTTCACTTGAGCGTAGCTCCTTCCATTTCGAGCGAAGCGAGAAATCTTCCCGGCCGAAACCCCGTACCTCGTACTTCGTACCCCGTACTTGTTTTTTCCCTTTCCCGCAATTTCCATTTCCCGATTCCGTCCTATTCAAATATATTACGCACCTATTTTTACGCCCTTAAACAAGCAAGATTCGACATGGCAAAAAACTCTCTCAGCACCAGTATGCGCGTTTTACACCGCTACCTGGGCTTTTTCCTGGCCGGTATTATGGCCGTCTACTCACTCAGTGGTATTGTGCTCATCTTCCGCGATACCGATTTTTTGAAAAAAGAAAAACAGATCGTAAAAGAACTGAAACCCGGACTGGAAGCCAAGGAACTGGGACAGGAGGTTAAGAACCGGGAACTGAAAGTCACCAAAACAGAAGGCGATCTCGTGTATTTTGCCAATGGCAACTACAATACAGTCACCGGTCATACAGAATATAAAGTGAAGGAACTGCCTTTAGTGATCAGTAAACTTACCGGACTGCATAAAGCCAAGTCTTCCGAACCACTGTTCTTCCTCAACATATTTTTCGGGGTTTCCCTGTTCTTTTTTGTGATCTCTTCCTTCTGGATGTTTATGCCAAAGACGAGTATCTTCAAAAAGGGGATCATCTTTACGATCGCGGGGATTGTTCTGACGCTGATCCTCTTGTTTGTGTGAGTATTGTTGGAGTTATCTCCAACAATCATAAGTCTATGGAATTCCAGCCTTTCCCCATCTATAGGAGATGCGCCTCACCTGCTTATGGTTGATGATCCTTTCCTCTTGTACCGGTTATGTTGGTACAAGCGGACCCTTACAATACCATAGCAAAGGTTTCATTCTAATTGATACTGTAAACCCTTCAAATCCGGGTTGGCTTAAAGCCGGAGAAACAAAGGATTTCCCGATCTACTATAATGGCCCCGCTGCTGATACGATCTCCATCGGAAAAAGATACTGGCCCGCGAGGGTGTTCTATCCGGAAACAAAGCAGGGCTTCTTTAAGAAGTCATACAACAGCAACGATCTGGAAATAACAGCAGATACCAGTGTTTCCTGTTTTGCCAGCATTGATTATCTGGGTGAAAACGGTTCGTATTTAAACGATTCATCCCAATGGTTTCATGCTATTTTACTGATCTTAAAAAACAAGTCTGACAGTACGCTCTATATGGGCCGCACATACTGTCTGTATTATATTCAGCTGGAAGGGCAATGCCAGGATGGGCAATGGACACGAATTCAAAAACCCTTAAGCGAAACGTGGTTATGCAGCACCAATCAGCCGGATATTTTCCTTCGTCCCGGTGAGATCATTCTTTCGAAAATTATACGAAGGGCTGATCCTGGGTTTACCAAATACCGGTTAGCGTGGGTTACGTATTATTCAGTGGTTTATTCAAACACATTTACCTTGTGATAAGTATTTAATATAGTTAACTCAGTTTTATCATTCTGAGCCGCTGTCCCCTATATTGCAGTTCTCCCCAACATCCATAACTTCATATCATGCCAAGTACCGAGGATAAATATAATTTCTCCCACCCGCTCGACTCCTTCCTTTTTCCTGTACGATCAGTTAATACCCATAAACTGGCCGTGGCTGTATCCAATAAAACCATCCTGATCACTGGTGCTTCTTATGGCATCGGGGCTGAACTGGCTTTACGCCTGAGTCATTACCCGGTTAAACTGATTCTGTTGGCCAGGACAAAGGAAAAGCTGGAAGAAATAAGGAGTCAATGCGTGGATAAAGCAACAGTACTGGTATATAGTATAGACCTTCGTGAAGAATCAGCCGTAAACGAGCTGCTTTTGGAACTGAAAACAAAAGGCATCAATATTGATATCCTGATCAGTAATGCGGGCCATTCCATTTACCGGAAACTATTGGACAGCACCAAACGCTTTCACGATACCAAAAGAAGCAGCGCCATTAATTTCACCGGACCGGTACAGTTACTACTCGGACTCCTGCCCGGGTTAATTATACAAAAAGGGATTGTAGTGAATGTGTCCACTGTCAGCCTGTTCCTCCCGCATACAGCTGGTTGGTCCGCCTACCACAGCAGCAAGGCCGCTTTTGATCACTGGTTACGCTGTGCCGAACCGGAAATGAAAAGTGCCGGCGCTTCTCTCTGCCAGGTCTATCTCCCATTGGTCAGAACCCGTATGAGTATGATCGTGGATGAAAACCATAAACGACCCGCGATGAGTTGTGCCAAAGCCGCTGATGCTATTCTGCACAGCATCATCCGCCGCCGCAGAAAATACCGTCCCTGGTGTATTGCCATCCCCCGCTTTCTCGATATACTTGCACCGAACCTCTGGTACAGGCTGCAATTGGGCAGACTGAAAAAATAAGCAAGCATGATCCGACTCACCGTGCAACTGGCAAGGCTGGGCTTTTTATCACCCGCTTCACTTTGGCACCTGTTCAGGGCCAGGAAGAAACACGGTGATAATATTGCCTGGATGCTGCAATGGGCAGCAGCTTGTTACGCAGATAAATCGGCTTTGTCGGACGGAAAAGAAGCATATGGTTTTTCCCGTCTCTGGAAAGAGGTTCAACAACTCGCGGCTTACCTGCAACAAAACCAGATTGTCCCGAAAGGGAATTATGCAATGCTCGCTTGTTACAACAACAGTCCGCATACCATCTGGCTATATGCCATGCAGACGGCCGGTATTCCCCTGATTCTTATTCACCCCAAAACACCGGCAAAAGATATCCGGCATATCCGTTCCAATTATCCCGGTGCAGTATTATTTACCGATGAACCGGAACAACTGCTGCTGGATAACAGTCATAGTCTGGCGTTAAACTGGGAACGGGCAAAAGAAACAACCAGTAATCCTTACATTTCACGTATGCAGGCACCTTTGATCTTTCCCAGTTCGGGTAGTACGGGCAGGCCCAAGCTGATTCCCAAAAAACCGGGTGCTTTTTACTGGCTCAGCGCTTTTGCCGACCTGGTTTCATATACCGGAATACATAAAAGCAACGCCGTATTTATTTCCACCCCACTTACCCATGGTTTCGGGTACACATCGCTGGTATTTTCATTGATACTGGGTAAAAAAGCGGTGATTACCTGGGATAATAATATTTCAGCTGTGGCGTCACTGATTGTAACGGAAAAGACGGACCTGCTCACCGGTGTTCCATCTTCCCTTTTCCAAATAACCAAAGAGCTCGCTGGTAAGGACCATCCCATCCGCTTGCTGATCAGTGGTGGTGCCCCGTTAAACGAAACGATTCTTAAAGAAATTACCGGGTCGCTCAGCAGAAACCTATTCAGTTTTTATGGAAGTACGGAAGTCAGTACGTCTTTTATTGCCTGTTACGAAGAACTCACTAAAGATCTCCATTCACTTGGCCGCCCGTTAAAAGGAATACAGTACCGGTTGGAAAACCTCAGTGGCGGGGCTACCGAGTTATGGATTAAATCCCCTTTATCGAATATCTCACCCGGTGAATGGTTTGCTACCGGTGATCTGGTGGCACAGGAGGAGAACGGGTCGCTTAGCTGGCGCGGTCGCAAAGACAACATGATCATTAAAAACGGGCTGAATATTTATCCCGTAGAAATTGAAACGGAAATACTCCATCTCCCCGGTATAAGTGATGTATTGGTCATGGGTGTAAAAGATAGTGCAAAGGGAGAGAAACTGATAGCCATGGTGCTGATGAAAGCAGGCTTTGATTTCAATGAGGATCATATCCGTGAACAGTTAAAAAGCAGACTGGCTGGTATAAAACTTCCGGATAAAATCATTCAGGTTGACGGTTTTAGAGAAACCAATACAGGCAAAAAATCGGGCTTCTTAACCATTGGCGGGCAGGAAGAAGACTAAAAACCTTAATGAACAAGTTAGAGGGTGGTTTTCTCTGTCACCCCTCTCACCTACGCACTGCTACGGTCGGTCGGGGCTTTGTGGGCCTTTTCTCATTTCCGTTCTATAATTTTATTACCCCTTCAGGGTTTTAAACAGTTCTTACCCGGTCAATACTCTGCTATAATCATATCAGTC
>CAUJFR010000155.1 GCA_963169885.1 Bacteroidota bacterium | reverse complement strand
CCTGATTATCCAGGAAAGTATGTCCGAAGCGGGCATATACTTTCCCTTCACCCGCCATTCTCGCTCTTGATTCCACATCAGAAATCAGTCCTTCCACTTTACCTACAGCATCACCCTCCATGTGAACGATATAAGCTGTTTCCTGGTCAAGCCAGATACCGGCTTTGTGTTCCAGTGATTTTATCTTTTTCATACGGTTATTTTTTATGTTTTTTTTTCAATTATAATACTCACATGCAGTAGTGTGAAAAGGAATCCTCTTTTTCCGATTCAGTTATTGTTGAAATCACAGGTAAAGCAAAAAAACCGGGGCCATCCTGACCCCGGTTCACGTATTCAATGCAATTCGCAGGATTAAAATGCCGCTTCGCGGATAAAAAACCGGTAAAAGCACATTAGTAAAGATGGAAACCCCTTCTTCTTTAGTAACAACACGCCCGAATACAGCATGGAAAACGCTGTCACCCAGGCTGCAATGCTCAGGTAAAGGGCTGTTTCCGGCGGCGGAATTGCATTCATAAGAATGATCCTTTTTCTTAAAGGTAGACCCCATAACTGCCCGGTATAAATGAGTTGCATCAAACCTGCAGGTGATTGAACTCATACGTAATTTTGCACAGGAGGAGAATGCTTCCCATTTACCGAATGAGCCGGATAAAAAAACTGATCCATATGGGCTATACCAGCCGCAACCGGGTACAAATGGTACGGGGAGGGAGGGATTTTTTCAACCGTTTACATCAGCTCATCGATACGGCAAAGCATTCCATCCATCTTCAGTATTATATTTTCCTTGATGATGACTCTGGCAACGCAGTCATCCGCTCACTGCAGAGTGCCGCCGCACGGGGAGTGTCCGTATATCTGCACCTGGATGCCTACGCTTCGCGTGAACTATCTCAAAAATCAGTGGCTGCTTTACGGTCGGCAGGAGTACAGGTGAAATGGTTTGAGCCTTTGTTCAAAAGCCGTCATTTTTATTTAGGCAGAAGATTGCATCACAAAGTGGTGGTGGTGGATGGTTTTCATACCATGGTGGGTGGAATTAATATCTGCGACCGCTACAACGATCTGCCCGGTGACCCTGCCTGGCTCGATATGGCGGTTTATTGTGAGGGAGAGGCCGCTTATATCGTTTACCATATCTGTCGTCGTATGTGGCAGGATAAAATAAGCCAGCCGGCGATTCCCTGGAAGGATATTGATACCGCCTGTGCTGTAATACCCGAAAAAGAATGGATGGAAGTAAGGGTAAGGCAGAATGACTGGGTAAAACGTAAAGTGCAGATCTGGCGATCCTACCTGGAAGTCTTCAGCCAATCGAAAAAAGAACTGACGATCATGTGCAGCTATTTTATTCCGGGTATACTATACCGCCGCAAACTGGCCCAGGCTGTGAAAAAAGGGGTGCGGGTAAAAGTGATATTGGCGGGTATCTCAGATATAAAAATGGCCAAGCACGCGGAACGATTCCTGTATGACTGGATGCTGAAAAATAAAATAGCCATATATGAATACCAGGAAACAGTATTGCATGCAAAAGTGGCCACCTCCGATGGAAGCTGGACTACAGTCGGTTCGTATAATGTAAATAATATCAGTGCCTATGCCAGCCTGGAATTAAACCTGGATATCCGCAACGCTGATTTTGCCGGGAATACCGGCACCATGATGGATGATATTATCAGGGAACATTGTAAAGAAATCACCCGGGAAAACTACCTGAACAAAGTGAATCTGCTGATGCGGATACGGCAGCGGCTGAGTTATGGATTCTTCAATACCGTTCTTAAACTGTTTACTTTTTATTTCAGGCAGGAATGATTACTCCCCCTTAATCCGATGGAGTAAAGAAGCAAAAGCGGAACGATCCCATCCGGCAAACCGTCCCCGTTGCACGATCATTTTATTTTCCTCCGGATGTTGCAGGTAATAATAAAAGACAAACGGGCTACCCGATTTGCGCCAGCCAATCTGTTCACCAAACCGGATATCATTAAACAGTAAGGTATCATTCCGGTTCTCAACGGTATAATACCCTTTGGAAAAACGGATTAACTGCTGCAGATCCTCATGATCCACCACCGGCTGCAGTAATGATTTTTGCTGCGCCACATAATGAAACCGGATACTGTCCTTTTTATCAAAAACCGAGCGGTACCCGATATAAAATCCGGAATCGGAAGCAGCCACCACATTCCAGAGCCAGTTGTTCAGGGGCGTGGGCGTAGTGAAATATCGGGAATAAGGAATCTGCTGACTGGTCAATATGTTTCTGACCTCCGTGTCGATCTTTGCTTTATTCAGTCCGCAATACAACAGGTATACCGATCCTGCCAGTAATGCAGACATGGCCCAGAATTGACGTAAACGGAAGTACCGATTGGACAAGAGCAGGACCAATAAACTGATCCCTGGCCAGATAGAGAAGAACGGATCCGCCACATAGATCCAGTTATAAGAAACCCGTTGATGACTGAACGGCTCAAACCATCCGGCGCCATACACATTCATCCCGTCAATCAGTAAATGGATCAGGATCTGGGTGCCGAAAAAAAACAGCCATTTCTTAAATGTAATATTATGCGGGCGGTGCCAGCGGTCAGCCGCAAAAGATAACAAAGGAGTGATCAGGATAGCAAAAAGAAAAGAATGGGTAAAGCCCCGGTGTGCCAGCAAATTTTCGGATGTACTGCTCCAGGCCGTGGCAATAAAATCAATATCCGGTATACTCTGGGCCAGTGCGCCCCATAATAGGGCTTTCTTTCCCAGTTTTTTTCCGGCGAAGACCTCACCCAGGCAGGCCCCTATAGCAATATGCGTAAGGGAATCCATATCGAATTACCACAATCTATTAAAAGTCCAGGCAGGATTGTATGATTTTCTTCCATTCCGGGCTATTTAATTTTTCCTCGGTAAGTTCTTCATCCACGGTTGAAGAATCCGGGTATTTCACTTCCACTTTATAGAGCATGCACTCACAATAGTTCTTTGCCTTTTCGTCTCCCAGACCTTCTTTCGCCGCATTGATACAATCGGTCAGAAAATCAGTCCGGTCTTTGGTGGACCAGTATCCTTTTAAGCAGGCCTGAATTTCCTTCTGCCATTCGGGGGATTGCAGTTTGTCCTCCGTAATGGCAGCCGCTTCTTCGATAGTCGGATACTTCTCTTCCATCCTGAAGACCATACAATAGCAATAGAAGCGGGCCGTATCTTCACTCATCCCTTTCTGGGCTGCTTTTATACACTCGGAAATAAAGCCATAACGTTCTGCCGATGGCCAACCTTTTTTCTCACCGGTCTGAGCCGATAGTTGAATACTGACCAGGGTGATTAAAAACAAGCTGAGGATGACATATTTTTTCATACTGTAAGATATTCAACTGCTTTCTTTAAAACAAATAAAGTCACCAGCGGCGCAATGGCTGTATATAAAATACCCACTCCGGGGTATAAATTGTAACGGATTTCACGAGTTTTCATAAAAAAAAGCCCCGTGTTTTGCAACACAGGGCTTGAAACGTTTTGCTGATATTATTTACTCGCGTATAAATTTCTCCTGACTGATCAGCCGGCCTTCAACACTGCTCACCCGAAGCAGATACATGCCGCTTTTCAGTTTACTTACATCCAGGGTCATCGCATTATCCATCACATTGAGTCGCATAACCCGCTGTCCGCTGATATTGTAAATCTCCACCACTTTCTGCTTATCGTAGTTGGCGACATACAAGGTCAATTGCTGACGAACCGGATTCGGGAACAGGGCCAGTACCGGTTTTTCATTAACCGGCTCCATGATTCCGCCTTCCGGAGAAGAAGCGGTACCCAGCGCCACCCTTAAGGTATAACAGTTCGTAGCATTAAAGGCATTGCTGTTAC